>NZ_NQFP01000020.1:0-38163 GCF_002271665.1 Terribacillus sp. 7520-G
ATGGCCTCGAAGAAGAAAAGCTCCCAGATTGTAATTCGCGCTGTTCTTTGCACTGACTTACACCATCCGTCAGCTCTCTTTTGGCAGGGAGAACATACACTACTGCGATCCATTCAACGCTCATTTATTAATATAATGAGTATCCTACAGGAAATAGGATAAACAGTCAATATGTTTTTGTTATTATATTTTGTTCAATATCATATATTTCAAAGACAATTCGTGAAACGCAAGCAGTTGAGCAGACGAAAAGTGAAAAACTCCTTTGTGGTATAATAGAGGTATCTTTGAAGGGAGATTGTTAATTTGCTAAAAGGCGGAGATAGTGTATTCTATCCATTTCACGGAACAGGAACCATTGAGTCGAAGGAATATATGAGGGATAAAGAGTATTTCAAGATATTTTTCCCTTACAAAAAGCTGCATGTATTTATCCCAAGTCAGAGCGAAAATCAGAATGGCCTGCGCCCCATCATTTCATCAGAGCAACTAGAATTGGTAAAATTGGATTTTTATGAAAATGGTGTTCCTTTGCCTTCTTCAGTAAGTGAACGGTCAAAAGTCTTAGACAACAAGATGAAATCAGGTACCACTTTAGAAATCAGTCAGATACTAAGAGATTTGCTGCACTTCCATACTTCG
Organism: Terribacillus sp. 7520-G; assembly: GCF_002271665.1. Lineage (NCBI taxonomy): Bacteria > Bacillati > Bacillota > Bacilli > Caryophanales > Bacillaceae > Terribacillus > Terribacillus sp. 7520-G. The sequence continues at coordinate 643 of NZ_NQFP01000020.1, forward strand.
GAAGGCCGTCTGTCTCAATCTGACAAAAAAATATTCAAGAATGCAGAAGAGTTCTTGATTGAAGAGATACAAGTAATCAAGGACATTTCATATGATCAGGCATCCGTCGATGTGAAAAATTTAGTTAAAAATCGTTTTAAGATAGATGTGCCAGCTTTCAAGTAAGATCATAAGACATGAAATGAGGAGGTACTCCAATCAGGATACCTCTTCATTTTATATACTTCCTCGTTTGCTGATCACTCCATGGTGTTGATGACAGTGGTCAATTTGTAATTCGCATACTTGTTCAATTGTGTCAGGAACTCATCCAAATCCTCATTTGACGGAAATCTGCATTCAAGGAGATAACAGCCATCCCCGCTGATTTTATAATGATGAAGCGTATATTCCGCCTGTTTTTTTATAAATGCAAGATAGGGCTGATGATGTAAACTCTGCGTAATAATGGTAATGAAAGCATGTATATGACAGCCTAATTCAGCTTGATTCACTTTGATCGTGTATCCTTCAATGATACCGCCATCTTCCAGCTTCGCTACTCTGGCAGAAGTGGCTTGTCCAGTCAAATGGACCTTCTCCCCCAATTCCTTCATCGTTACGCGGCTGTTCTTGGATAGCTCCTCCAAAATCCGAATGTCCGTATTATCCAACATGTTAAAAATCCTTTCATTAATCAAGTAAACCCTTCAAAATACTTGATTTGCGTTATGTAACTCCCATTACAGCCAGTATAGACTATACATTGTACAAAGAAAACTTTTAGTAAAGGAGCCACTGAATATGCAGATACAGCAAATTCGCAATGCAACCATACTGGTGAGCTATGCAGGGAAAAGGTTCTTGATCGACCCGATGTTAGCGGACAAAGGCGCCTATCCTCCATTCCCTGACTCACCACGGCAGGATCAGAATAACCCCCTCGCCGACTTGCCGATATCGATCGATGATATCCTTGATGGCGTTGATGCAGTTATTGTCACACACTTGCACTTGGACCATTGGGACGATGCCGCAAAAGAAGCACTCCCAAAAGATATAAAGCTATTTACGCAGAATGAGGAAGATGAAGCACAAATCAAAGATGCAGGATTCCAAAATGTCGAGGTACTGCAGAAGGATACGACTTTTGAAGGAATTCAATTAATCAAAACCAAGGGCGAACATGGAAGAGGCCCAATCTTGGAAGCTGCAGGCCAAGTATGCGGCGTTGTTTTCAAGCATCCAAGCGAAAAGACATTATACGTAGCAGGAGATACCGTTTGGTATGATGGTGTCAAAGAAGGAATCCATAAACATGCCCCGGAAGTTATCGTCGTTAACGGTGGAGACAATCAATTCCTGGAAGGCGGTTCCCTTGTCATGGGGAAAGACGATATTTATGAAGTTCATAAAGCCGCTCCCAACGCAAAAATAATCTCTGTTCATATGGAAGCTGTGAATCACTGGGGATTATCGAGGGCAGAGCTAAAGGATTTCATTCATGATAAAGGAATCCATGCCAATGTGCTAGTCCCAAATGATGGAGAGGCCTACAATTTCTAATCAGAAACATGCTTCATCAAGCTAAAATACTAGTTTTACCAAAGGATCATCCTAAAGGTAAAAGCCGATCTATTAACAATAGAGGTCTTTTACCTTTTCTTTATATTCAGAAGGCTGATGCTTCCCCAGCATTATTGTTTTCAGCAGTTAAATAATGTTTTCGTTTCACTTGAAAAATTCCATTGCTCTTCCGTAATGTCTATAAGCTGTTTTGACACTCCATATTGAAAGACGGATCAGAAAAGATACTGCAAAATATCTGAAATTGCATCCGCCCCTGCTTGTTTCGGATGCTTACATATCCTTTGTCGTTTCCATAAATCCTATGTGACCATATACCTTTTTCATTTGATGCATTTATAATAAGGTTATATGCTTTCCGCTCAGATCCCTACTATACTTCAAAGGGGTGATAATAAGAATGAAGCCTATCATCAAACCAATCCCAAAAGAAATGACCTGGAAAATACGTCATCTTGTTTTGTGGCCAGATAAACATCTTGATTATGTCATATTGGAACATGATGATGCCGGCCAACATTATGGACTTTTTATCAATGATAAATTAGTTCCGTCATCTCTCTATTCATTGAGGAAGATGAAGCCCAATTCAGGAAGTTTGCCACGCTGCCGGAAGAACAGGGCAAGCGATACGGCAGTATGCTGTTGAAATTCATATTAGGGAAATGCCAAAACATCGGTGTCAGCAGAGTATGGTGCAACGCGCGTCAGGATAAAGCATATTTCTATCATAAGTTCGGCTTAAAAGAGACAAGCCGTTTCCTTGTAAAAGGTGGATTAAAGTTTCCGATAATGGAGAAAATGATTTAAAATCATCCCTACATCATGCAAAGAACGGAAAGCGCTTTGTATTGGTTAAGAGGCAATCTGGTATATAATATGAAGCAGGCTCCTCTCCGATTGCCTATAGTAAATCAAAGTAAGCGAGGTAATATCATGATCACCATCCTAGCAACCTTATCAGCGAAAGCAGATAAACAAAAAGAGCTTAAAGAGGTTTTATTGGACGTTGTCGGCCCTTCACGCGCCGAAGCAGGCTGCATACTTTACGCTTTACATGAATCAGAGGAACACGATGGTACTTTTGTATTCTTTGAAAAGTGGAGTGATGAAGCGGCACTTCAAGCACATCTTGAAACCGAGCACTACCGGAAGTACAGGGAATCAAGCGAGCCGTATCTTGCATCACGCGAAGTAAAAAGACTGCATGATATATCTGGACTAAAAGGATGATAAAGCAGTAATCTAAGCAAAGGCAAGTAAAGAATCTGGATTTTTATTTCTTCCCGCTTCACACCTTTAATCCCCTGGATTCCGAATATGCTCTTTGTCTATTCGATGCTCCAGGTGGAGGTGTGAGCGTGAATCAATTATCTCCTGAAGCTGCCATTAGCAGCTCATTCACTTGCTGCAAAGCCAATACAAATCCTGCAATTAAAAGATTCTTTTCAGCATGATGGAGTGCCTACAAAAATTCTCAGAGGGTCCATTCCTATATTCCTGCTTACCTCCATCCCTCACGCAGCAGCGCATACACATTTGCATCATGGGCTTTCCCCCCATGATAATAATAACTGTGCAATAAGCCTTCCTTCATGAAGCCGTGTTTCTCCAGGAGTGCGGCAGAGGCTTCATTCTCCGGATAAACCATCGCCCCGATGCGGAGCAGATCCAATTCATGGAAGCAGTAGCCCAGTACAGCCTCCATCGCTTCACTCGCAAAACCTTTTTTCCAATGATCCGGATGCAGCTCATAACCGATTTCGGCTCGCCGGTTGCTGCGGTTCACTTGGTGCAGGCCGATGGTTCCCAGGAAGCGTCCTTCTTCCTTGCAGAACATGCCCCAGCGGATGACGCGGCCTTCCTGCAGGCCGCAGCGGAAGGAGGAGATGACTCGCTCTGCTTCTTCGATTGACTGCAGCGGCTCCATGCCGTAGTACTGCGTTACATTGGGGTCGGACAGGGCTGCAAATACGTATGGGGCATCGTTCATTTTTACTTCATCCAATATTATCCGTTTGGTTTCGAGCTTCTGGAATGGCAGCATTTTTATCTCTCCTTAAATAAAAAAAGACGCACTAGCAAAATTCTAGTGCGTCTTGTTGTGTGTTTAGCCTTTCAGTTCGTTGATGCGCTGCTGTACGCGTGCGCGTTTGTCTTCATAGTCTGCTTGCTTGGCACGTTCTTCGTCGACGATTTTTTGTGGTGCCTTGCTGATGAATCCTTGGTTGGCAAGCTTCTTCTCGACACGCTCGACTTCTTTCGTCCATTTATCAAGTTCTTTTTCAAGACGCTCGATTTCTTTGGAGATGTCGATCAAGCCTTCAAGCGGCAAATAAAGCTCTGCACCGGTGAGAACTGCCGACATTGCTTTATCCGGTGCCTGGATTTCTGTGGCAATCGTCAGCTCACTCGGGTTACAGAAACGTTCGATATAGTGCTGCTGCGCTTTGAGCTCCGCTTCGATCTCGCTGTCTTCTGCCTGGATGAGCAGCTGGATTTGCTTGGACATCGGTGTATCCACTTCTGCACGGATGTTGCGGACAGAGCGGATGATGCTCACAAGCCGTTTCATTTCTTCTGCTGCTTTTTCATCATGCAGGTCTTTGTTGACTGTCGGCCAGGCAGCAATCGTGATGGACTCCCCTTCATGCGGCAGCTGCTGCCAGATTTCCTCTGTGATGAATGGCATGAATGGGTGCAGCATGCGCATTGTCTGATCCAGTACATGGGCCAGGACAGAACGTGTCATCTGCTTCGCGTCTTCATCTTCGCCGTAAAGCGGCAGCTTCGCCATTTCGATATACCAGTCACACACATCATCCCAGATGAAGTTGTACAGATGACGGCCGGCTTCACCGAATTCATACTTCTCGGCATTGTATGTCACTGCTTCGATTGTTTCGTTCAAGCGGGTAAGGATCCATTTATCGGCCAGACTCTTCTCTTTGGACAGATCGATGTCTTCGTATTTCAAGCCTTCCATGTTCATCAAGGCGAAGCGGGAAGCATTCCATATCTTATTGGCAAAGTTCCATGTCGATTCAACTTTTTCCCATTGGAAGCGCAAATCCTGACCCGGTGATGAGCCAGTCGATAGGAAGTAACGCAAGGAGTCGGCACCATATTTCTCGATGACATCCATCGGATCGACACCGTTCCCAAGGGATTTACTCATCTTACGGCCTTCTCCATCCCGCACAAGGCCATGGATCAATACATCCTTGAATGGGCGCTTGCCAGTGAATTCCTTGGATTGGAAGATCATCCGGCTTACCCAGAAGGCGATGATATCATAGCCTGTCACAAGTACATCGGTCGGGAAGTAGCGTTTGAAATCGGCTGCGTCCGTGTTTGGCCAATCCATTGTCGAGAACGGCCATAGGGCGGATGAGAACCATGTATCCAGTACATCCTGATCTTGTTCCCAGTTCTCGATGTCTGCCGGCGCTTCCTTGCCTACGTATACCTCGCCTGTTTCTTTATGGTACCAAGCCGGGATACGATGTCCCCACCAGAGCTGACGGGAAATACACCAGTCACGGATGTTTTCCATCCAATACGTGTAGGTCCTTTCGAATCGCTCTGGCACGAAGCTGATTTTGTCTTCCCCAGCCTGCAATTCCAATGCTTGCTTGGCTAATGGTTCCATGTTTACGAACCACTGCGTGGATAGATATGGTTCCACTACAGCACCGCTTCGTTCGGAATGTCCGACGCTGTGCATATGTTCTTCGATTTTGAACAGGATACCTTGCTCCTGCAGATCTTTGACAATTTGCTTGCGCGCCTCGAAACGATCCAAGCCATTATATTTACCGGCATTTTCGTTCATTGTGCCATCCTCATGCATGACAAGGATACGCTCAAGATCATGGCGATTGCCTACCTCAAAGTCATTCGGATCATGGGCAGGGGTGATTTTCACCGCACCGGAACCGAATTCCATGTCTACATACTCATCAGCCACGATCGGGATCTCGCGGTTTACTTCCGGCAGGATGACGGTTTTGCCGATCAAGTGCTGGTAGCGCTCGTCATCCGGGTGTACAGCTACTGCCGTATCGCCAAGGAATGTTTCCGGACGTGTCGTCGCAATCTCGATATGTCCAGTTCCATCTGCCAAAGGATAGCGCATATGGTAGAAATGACCTTGCACATCTTTGTGGATGACCTCGATATCGGATAGCGCCGTTTTGGCGACTGGATCCCAGTTGATGATATATTCGCCGCGGTACAGCAAGCCTTTTTCATACAGCGTGACGAATACTTCTTTCACCGCCTCGGAAAGGCCCTCATCCAGTGTGAAACGCTCACGCGAATAATCAAGGCCAAGTCCCAGCTTGGACCATTGCTTGCGGATGAAGCTCGCATATTCTTCTTTCCATTCCCAGCTCTTCTCCAGGAAGCCTTCACGCCCTAAATCATAACGGCTGATGCCTTGTTCACGAAGTTTGGCATCCACTTTCGCCTGTGTCGCAATGCCGGCATGGTCCATACCCGGGAGCCAAAGCACATCGTAGCCTTGCATCCTCTTCATGCGGGTGATGATATCCTGCAATGTCGTATCCCAAGCGTGACCGAGGTGAAGTTTTCCGGTTACGTTCGGCGGCGGGATCACGATGGAGTATGGCTGTTTGCTTTCATCTCCGGTGGCCTCGAAATATTTGCCGTCGAGCCAGAACTGATAGCGGCCCGATTCGATGCTGGCAGGATCGTATTTGGACGGCAGGGAGTTGGTTTCTTGTGATTTGTCTGTTGTCATGCCTGGTTCCTCCTTCAATGCTTTTGGTGACATATAAAAACCCTTCTCATCCAAAAGGACGAAAAGGGTCAGTTTCCGTGGTACCACCTTCATTTGCCAACACAAGACAGCTGTGTCGCACACTCGAGGGAGATAACGGCTCTTCACCGGCTTCCCCTACTGACATCCGTGTTCAGGGTCGCTGCATACAGGGCGACATTCTACTGCAGGTTTCCGGGAAACTTCCACCAATTGCTTCCCTCTCTAGTATGGATCCTTACACTATACTCTTCCCTGTCAAAGCATTTATATCATGTATAGCTTATTGTATCCACTTTACCGTAAAAAAGTCAATGCAGTCGCATATTTTTTTCAAAAAAGGGTAAACGCCTAGCTTTTCCCATTCATATACTTTCTACAGGAGGGATGAAAATGAGTAAAATCAACCGCAACAACATGCCTGGCTTTCTCCGGTATTGGATCAATGTCACCGAAAAGGCGATGGTCCCGCTGATCATCTTCCAGTTCATCCGTACATTGCTGTTCCCGTCGATATTGGATATTTTATTGCTCGGGGGATTGATCGCTCTTTACTTCAGCTTCCAGGCTAAATCATTCTGATCAAGCTTCTTCATCTTCTTGGTTTTCCTGATTCCGTAAATCCTGGAAATAGGATTGCACTTGGAGGGCCTGTGTCAGCTGCCTATGTGTCTGGGTCAATTCCTGTACGACAGCAGGAGTATTCGCCTTTTGCGGTGCATTTACATACTGCCTGATTTGCTTCAAATACCGTCCCGGGTGCAGCAGATGCAGCATGAGCAGGCTCTCTTCATTTTTCTTCATTTGCCGATATTCCTCATATGAGTGCAGATAATAAGGCGGACTCGTCACATTGCTGTCGGCAAAACGCCATTCTTCTTTATAATAGGCCGCAAGATCCAAGCTGGGATTGCCAAGCTTGGTTTTTTCCCAATTAAGTAAGTGCAGCGTACTGCCCTCCTGCACATGGGAAGGGCGTAAATTACCGTGCAGCACACTGTGCTCCATCTCGGGGTCTTCCTTCAGATCCGCATCATAATGGTCATACCATTTATCCAGCATGGCGGACACATGCTCCAAATCCTTATAATGGGTGCAGACAAGCAGCGGCACGACGCCCATATACGTTTGGGATTCAAACCGCTCCACCAAGCCCAAAAGCTCCTCCCTGTCCTGCTGGAGCTTTTCTTTTTGCTTTCGGATGGCCAAAGCATAAGCCTCATAATCGATTGGATAGCGTTTGCTGGAGGAGGCATGGATTTTTCCGAGTGTGGAGAACAGCATTTCATAAGGATGATCCGGTTCATCTGTACGATGCCGTTCAAGCCATGGCATCAAATAATACACTTCCCCTTCATCCACTACATAGAAGTTCTCCTGCAATGTCTGATAGACCGGCGGAACTCCTTCACGGTAGAAATTATGCTTGCCTTGGACGACCATCAGCCAGCGGTCGAGCCGCTCCGGATGGAGGGATGACCTTTTTAAAGCAAAAGCCGCCTGGTGCGTTTGCACTTTAGACAGGCGACTGGTAATGGTGTGAACCGAGGCTGGCGTGATGCCATAGGCAGCTAGTATTCGGTCGATATTTTCCATCTAGCACACCCCGTTCATTATATTGATCAGTTCTTCTTCTGCCGCCGCTGCGGTATGACCAGCAGCTGGCCCTCCGATACTGTCTCCTCCTCCAAATTATTGGAGCTGGCAATCGAGCTCACCGGCACATCATATCGCGTCGCAATCTTTTCCAATGTATCCCGCTCCTGGACGATACAGACACGGACCTTTGTAAATGTCTCTTCCCTGGTCCCGAACATATTGACTAGGAAATTGCCGCTGTCCTTCCGTTCCGCTGCCTCTTCTGCTTCCTCTGCCACTTCCGACACTTCGAGATCCTCGGGCTGAAGCTCCTGGTTCACTGGGAGTGCCTGCTCTTCATATGCGTCTTCCTCATCCATTTCATCAGTGGTCAAATCAGCCTGCGGCACCTCTGTCGGTTCCGCCGACTTACTGCCGAAGAATTCACTGAATGTCTTCGTCTCTTTATATTTCCATCTATCATCCTCTTCAGGTGTCAAAAGCGGCGGAGTCTCAAAATCGACCTGCTCAGACTCCCGCGGCGCTTCGTCTGCTTGCTTTGCCTGATAGGTGAAAGTGAAGTCAGGGGAGCCAGCCGGCTCTTCATGCGGCAGCTCCCGATCCAGGTATTGGACATCTTCATCGTTCGCTTGACGGAAGTCGGCCGCTTGATAGGCATCCTCCAATTCATCAGGAAGTACAAACAATTCCTCTTGATTCCATTCCGCCTCAGGGTCAAGCGTCTCGTCCTGCAGCTCCTCTGCTTCATAACCCGCATCAGCAGATGCCTTCTCCGATTGAATATTCACTCTAGGTGAGGCTGGGACTTCCTCCTGTTCGTCCTGCCCTTCTTTATAAACCAGTCTTTCTTCTGCTTCAGTATATTCCTCGGACAGCTGATAATCTGTTTCCATCATCTGATTTCCTTCGTTCGCTTGCTCTTCCCGTGCTTCACCAGCAGCTTCGTCTTCTGCCGGCTCTGTATATTCAGGCACAAACTGATAAGCTTGCTCCTTCAACGCCTCATTGTCACGATTTTCCTCAGCTGCTTCCTCCGAATCTGCTTCTATCTCTTCGGATTTTGCATATTCCTCTTGAGAGAACTGATAAGCTCCGGTTTGTTGAGCATCACCCGGATCTGCAAATGATTCCGCCTGCTCCTGTTCCTCTTTGAAAAATTGATAGCCTTGCTGATTGCTTTGATGATCTTCTTGGGATTCCGCTTCGATCCGGTCCGCAATCTCCTCTGTATAGGATTGTGCTGGTTCTGCTTGCTGGAAGGCCGCATCCGGGTAAAATGGCTGTTCCGGCAAATCCGGTCTTACTTGCCTTCTCTCTTCCTGTACGCCGTAGATTGCCACAGTTGCCTGCAATTCAAGCACATTGCTGCCGGGAATATCATAATCAAAATTGTCAATTGCTACATACACATCTTTCAGCTGCTTGATCCGATATTTCGGAACAGAAATCTCGACAGGGAATCGATGATAAAATGTATTTGTCCCTCCCTCCAGCTTCTCGACTTTCTCCAACTCCCTCGTCCCCGGACTTACTGCTACGGCAGTACCTTCGACGACATCCTGAACAGGATGGTATTCCCCGGTAAGTTCGATCACACCTCGGACAGAAATTTCTTGCTCAAACTCCTGGATACTGATATCCGGCTCCAATGCGATTCCGATCAAATCCTGCAGCTGTGCGTCGGCACGGAAACTGAGCGATTCTTGTATATCAAACATAAATGGTGTTGTCTCATTCGTAGACAAGTGGAATCCTCCTTCCAAGATTTAAGCGTTCCTAATCATTAAAACCTATGCGGACGCCAAGTCACATATGTAAGGAAAATCCTCTTGTCCCCATGAAAAAAAGCCCAAGCGTTAGCTTGGACTCATCAGTCAGGATGCTGCAATTTTTTTGAATGCTTGTCTTGCTGCTTCGATTGTCGTTTCAATATCCTCATCCGTATGGGCAGCCGACAGGAATAGTCCCTCGAATTGGGAAGGAGGCAGGAAGATGCCTGCTTCGATCATTTCCCGATAATACATGGAGAAATGATCCAGATTGGATGTTTGGGCCGTCTCGAAGTTAATGACAGGCGTATCCGTAAAGAAGACGCCAACCATGGAACCGGCGCGGTTCACTTGCAATGGGATACCGAATTCCTCCGCAGCTGCTTTGTAGCCTTCTGCAAGGCGGTCGGCATGGGCATTGATACGTTCATATGCCGCCTTATCCATTGCTGTCAGAGTCTCATAGCCGGCTGTCATCGCAAGCGGATTTCCAGAAAGCGTACCAGCTTGATAAATATCACCTGCTGGAGCAACACGTTCCATGATCTCCTTGCGGCCGCCATAAGCACCGACAGGAAGTCCGCCGCCGATGATCTTGCCAAGGCAAGTCAAATCGGGCTCCACGCCGAAATGGCCTTGCGCAGAATGATAACCGACACGGAATCCTGTCATTACTTCATCAAAAATCAGCAGTGTGCCATGCTGTTTGGTAATGTCGCGGAGTCCTTCAAGGAATCCTGGCTGAGGAGGAACAACGCCCATATTACCGCACACCGGCTCTGCAATGACAGCCGCTATATCATCACCGAACTGTTCAAATGCATATTTCACGCTTTCCAGGTCATTATACGGAACCGTGATCGTATTACGTGCAATTGTTTCCGGTACCCCAGGGCTATCCGGCAATCCAAGTGTTGCAACCCCGGAACCAGCCTTGATCAAAAGGGAGTCCCCATGGCCGTGATAGCTGCCGACGAATTTCAGGATTTTATCGCGGCCGGTATAGCCTCGCGCCAGACGAAGCGCACTCATGGTCGCCTCCGTTCCGGAGTTCACCATGCGGACGATATCCATGGATGGGATACGCTCTTTCACCAATGCCGCCATCTTGTTTTCAATCACAGTCGGCGCTCCGAAGCTCGTCCCTTTTTCGGTGATCTTTTTCAGACCTTCCACGACCCGATCATCGGCATGTCCCAGGATAAGGGGTCCCCAGCTCAACACATAGTCGATGTACGTATTGCCATCGATATCCGTGATTTTGGAGCCTTTTCCGCTATCCATGAAAATCGGATCCATCCCTACGGATCGGAACGCACGGACAGGGGAGTTAACCCCGCCGGGCATATGCTGCTTCGCTTCTTCGAATGCTGCTATCGATTTTTCAAAGCTTTTCATCAGAATTCCTCCCTAGTCAATTATCTTCCTTCAGCCATCTTGCCACGTCTTTGGCAAAGTAAGTCATGATTAAATCCGCACCGGCACGTTTCATGCCGATCATTTTCTCCATGACGATCGCTTTCTCATCGATCCAGCCGTTCAAAGCAGCAGCCTTCACCATGCTGTATTCCCCGCTGACGTTGTAAGCAACGATCGGTGCGTTGAATTGATTCCGGACATCACGGATGATATCCAAGTAAGCAAGCGCTGGCTTCACGATAAGGAAGTCGGCATCCTCTTCGATATCGGATGTCGCTTCGCGGAGGGCTTCCCTTCTGTTGGAAGGATCCATCTGATACGTTTTGCGGTCACCGAACTGCGGCGCGCCATCCGCCGCTTCGCGGAATGGACCATAGAAGGCAGACGCGTATTTGACAGAATAAGCCATAATCGGAATATTGGTAAAACCGGCTTCATCCAGTCCTTTGCGGATTGCTTGCACATAGCCGTCCATCATATTGGAAGGGGCGATGATATCCGCTCCCGCTTTCGCCTGGCTCACTGCAGTGTCTACCAAATAGCCCAGTGATTCATCATTATCGATTATTCCGTCATGCACGATACCGCAATGACCGTGGGATGTATATTCGCAGAGGCAAGTATCTGCGATCAATAGAAGCTCAGGGAATTCCTCTTTTGTCTGACTGATTGCCCGCTGTACGATACCGTGATCATGGAAAGCACCTGATCCGACTTCATCCTTCTCAGCAGGAATACCGAAGAACAATACGGATTTGATACCCAAATCGCTTACTTCCTTCATTTCAGCTGACAAATTGTCCAAAGACAGCTGGAATACACCCGGCATGGAAGAAACTTCATTGCGCACATTTTCTCCCTCGACAACGAAAACCGGATAAATCAAGTCATCCACTGTCACTTCTGTTTCTCTTACTAATGCCCGCATATTTGCTGAAGTACGCAAACGGCGGTGGCGTTTGAATTCTGCCATTGTCATTCACCTGTCCTTTGTTCATAAAAATGTACTAACCTATCAATCATTGCTTCTGCCGTATACTGAGCAGGCAGCAGGATATTACGGAAACCATGCCGCTTGGCAGCTTCCTCGGTTGTCGGTCCGATGACGAGACAAAGTTTATCAAGCTGGTTCCGTTCCATTTCAGCGTCATCGATGAAAGCAAGGAAGACCTCGATGGACGATGGACTCGTAAACGTCAACACTTCCGGCTGTTCCCGTTTCAGGACATCGAGAAGCATTTCTTGATTGCTTTTCTCCTCTACCGTATCATAGACAACCATTTTCTCAAATACAAAGCCATTTTGTTTCAATCCATTTGCCAATGCCGGACGTGATAAATTCCCCTGGATCAGCAGGATCCGGCTGGCAGGGTCATGCGCTTCGGAAAACGCAGCAGCCAGGGCATCCGCTGTGTACGCATCCGGCACCAAATCAACTTCCCTGCCGAAAAGTCTCGTTATCGCTTCCGCTGTCTTCTGTCCGACTGCTGCAATCCGGCAATGACCCCACTTCTCAAAGCTGGAATAGGTGCGCAGCAATGCATGGAAATGCTCCACTCCGTTTTTACTGGAGAAAAAAAGCCAATCGAATCTTTCGCCTTCCTGACAGAGCTTCTCATTTTTATCATCAAATCTTGATTGAAAATTCAAGAGCGGAACCATGATCGGTTCAGCTCCTGCCTGAACCAGCTTTTCTGCCAAGCGGAATGCCTGCTGTTTCGGGCGCGTTACGAGCACCTTCACGGCCGGCAGCCGGCTCATTGGGATTCCGACTCCCGGATCGCTTCATTGACAATTTCTTGCGCACCTTGCTGCTGCATTCTTTCCGCGGCAAGTTTACCGACTTCCTGCGGATCAGCACCGCGGACTTCTTCCTTGAATACTTGTTTGCCGTCAGCGGAAGCAATCAATGCCGTCAGCACGACATCATCATCTTCCATATGGGCAACGCCAGCAATCGGTACCTGGCAGCTGCCGTTCATCAAATATAGGAATGTCCGTTCAGCAGCGACTGTCTGCTGTGTATAGGAATCATTGATCTTTGTCAAAAGCTCCACCAATTCCGTGTCGGTATCGCGGCATTCGATTGCCAAAGCGCCTTGTCCGATCGCTGGCAGGCAGAGATCTGTTTCGAGGAATTCAGTGACGATATCATCGCCCCATCCCATACGCTTCAAACCAGCGGCAGCCAATACGATCGCATCGAAATCTTCATTTTCCAGTTTCTTCAGACGGGTGTCGATATTTCCGCGAATCGGTTTGATCTCGATATCAGGACGGACAGCGAGTATCTGCGCTGCACGGCGCAGACTGCTCGTCCCGACAACGGCTCCTTCGGGAAGTTCCTTCAACGGGATGCCATTTTTTGAGATCAAAGCATCCCGATAGTCCTCCCTGACCGGCACACTTGCAATCGTCAAGCCAGCAGGAAGCTCTGATGGCATATCCTTCATACTATGTACGGCCATATCGATTTCTTCGTCATACATAGCTTGCTCGATTTCCTTGACGAACAACCCTTTTCCGCCAACTTTTGAAAGGGTGACGTCCAGGATTTTGTCCCCCTTGGTCTTTATTTTCTTGATTTCGAAATCATATGGCGCTCCAGCCCGTTTCAGCTGCTCGATAACCCATTTTGTCTGTGTAAGCGCCAGATTGCTTTTTCTTGAACCAACGATAATTTTACGCATTGCTCTACCTCCTAAGAAACTAGGGATTTACCCATTGAAATGAAATGATGAGTACGTGCTGAATAAGAAGAAATTGATGATCAAGATGAGGAAAGCAGCAATTGCGTAGAACGCCAAGCTTTTGCCTCTCACCCCTCTTCCCAGACGCAGGAACAGATAGATTGCATATACCGCCAATACCGTCAGCGAACCGATTGTCTTCCAATCAATCCAATAGAAGGCAGCCGCAGTCGTATAAGCCCACACGATCCCCATGACGATGGATAGCAGCAGCAAAGGCGTACCGATCGTAATGGAGATGAATGTATATGTCTCTAGCTTGCCCAAGTCGCCAAGCCTCGTCCACCATCTATACCCTTTTTTCCGCTTCAGCAGCTGGAATTGCAGCAAATACATACCAGAAAAGACGAAGGAAAGTGTAAAGAATCCATAAGCCACGATAGCCAGTGTCACATGTGCTATCAGCACTTCATCCATGAATGGAATCGTCTGCGTCCATTCCCGCTCATAAGCTGAGCTTGCGATATATAACAGCATCATAAAAAAGCCGACCACATTCAGGAAGAAGGTGAGAAAATCGACTTTGTAGATGCGATTGATGAATAGAGAAAGCGATACAAGGACCCAAGCATAGAAGTATAACCCTTCATAGACATCCTTGACCGGCAGTCCAGCATGCGCAATCATTTCCTGCAATAAAAAAAGGCTCTGGAAGAACCAAACCAATGTAAGCAAACGGAAGGCGAAAACATTCGCCTTCCGATTCTTTTGTATAAAATCGATGAAATAGCTAAAAATGCTGGCTGCATATAGTAATAAAATGATTTCATAAAGATAAGCTGGTACCTGCATCTATAAGCCCTTCTTTTTATCTGGTTGTGGAAGCATTTGGTACAGACGGAAGCTCTTTGGATTCAGAGCGCTCCAGTTTGACAATATTATTTTGTTTATCCAGGACCGTCTTGTCGATTCCGAAAATCTCCGCGAATTGACGGATGAGCTCTTCGCTGTTTTCACGGCCGGCAAGCTCTTTTGCCTGCATGATCGGCTGTTTGAGCAGCTGATTGATGATACTTTTCGTATGCTTGTTCAGCACCCGTACATCACGTTCGCTAAGATCTGGCAGCTTGCGTTCCAGGCTTTTCATCGTTTCAGCTTGAATCGCGGCTGCTTTACGGCGAAGCTCGGAGATGACTGGCACGACACCCAATGTCTGCAGCCATACTTTGAAATCGACGATGCCGCCTTCGATCATGATTTCGATTTTCTCCACTGCTTCCTGACGGGCAGCCAAATTCGCATCGACTACATCCTGCAGATCATCGATGTCATATAGGAACGTGCTGTCCAATTCATCCACATCCGGATTGATATCACGCGGTACCGCAATATCGACCAAGAACAAAGGCTGACCTTTCCGTTCTTTCAGCACCGGCTGCAGCATTTGCTTATCCAGCACATATCCTGGAGCCCCTGTGGAGCTGATGACGATATCCGCATTTTGCAAAGCTGTATCCAATTCATCCCATCCGGCTGCTGTACCATTGAACAAAGCGGCCAGCTGTTCAGCTTTTTCTTTCGTGCGATTGACCACCGTAACATCTTTGACGCCTGAACCGTGCAGATTTCTTACTGCAAGTTCCCCCATTTTACCAGCGCCTACGATGACGATGCGTTTGGAAGAAATATCCCCGAATATCTTCTTGGATAATTCCACCGCTGCGTAACTTACAGAAACGGCATTTTCCCCGATTCCCGTTTCTGTATGCGCACGTTTAGCCAATGTCACAGCTTGCTTGAACAGCTCATTATAAATCGTTCCGGATGTATGGAGCTCCTGCGCTTTTTGGAACGAGCGTTTCAGCTGTCCAAGAATCTGTGTTTCCCCTACAACCATGGAATCCAATCCGCTTGCTACACGGAATAGATGCTCCATGGCTCTTTCATCCTCATGAAATGTAAGATAAGATGCAATCTCGTCTTTATCGATTCCGAACCATTCGGACAAGAAATTCTTTATATAATAGCGGCCAGTATGCATTTGATCGACCACTGCATAAATCTCCGTACGGTTGCATGTCGAGATGATGACATTCTCGAGCATGCTTTTCTGGTTGGAGAGTGCTTGCATCGCTAAGCCAAGCTCTTCTTCCTTGAAGCTTAGTTTTTCTCTTATTTCAATCGGGGCTGTGCGATGATTGATTCCTGCAACTAACATGTACATTCCCTTTTTCCCCCTTGAAAACCTTTCGCTCATACCAGTATAACACTATGGTATCAATGTCCTATGCAAATTTGTGAACAGAATCGCAAACAATTGTGTTAGGATAGAGTGTGTGTTTGTGAATGATTTCATAAGTACATATAACAAGTTAACACAGATAGTCATGATAATCAACGATTTAATCTTATTTAATAATAATTATTATGTGGAGAGATGTTATGTCGAAGAAAAACGCATTTGCCGGCTTCCTCTTGCTAGGTGTCGGTGCTTATTTCCTGCTGCGACAGTTACGTGTTCCCTTGTTTGTCGACTTTTATTCTTGGCCGACATTATTGATCATCATCGGTGCGGCACTGCTATTGCATGCTTATCTTACGAAAGATCATAAAAACTTATTCGCTGGGTACTTCATACTTGGTCTTGGCCTGCACTTCCATGGACTGAAGCATTACAGCTTTTGGACCGATAGCTGGGGAGTTTATCCGATGCTTGCCGGGGCTGCTTTATTCATCTCAGCATTAAAAACAAAAAAAGGCTTCGTTTGGGCTATATTGCTGCTGGCTCTTGGTATCTTCGCCATTGCAGCGCCAAAACAGCCTGCCTGGTTCGGCTGGCTCGACAGAACAGCCGGTATCATCAGTGATTTTTGGCCTGTTCTGCTTATCTTGGCAGGTGCTTATCTGCTTTTCAGAAAAAAATAACCGTACAAGCTTGCGCTTGTACGGTTATTTTTCATAGGAATTGTTTTAATACTCCCCATGCTTCTTCTTTTCCTTCACCTGTTTCCGAAGAAAATGGAAGGATGATATCATCTTGTTCAAGCTGCAGCTTATCAGCAGCACGCTTGATATGCTGGACCCGTTTCCCTTTTGGGATCTTGTCCAATTTGGTTGCCACAACGACAACCGGAAGCTCATAATGCTTCAGGAAGTCATACATGGTCACGTCATCCTTCGTCGGTTCATGACGGATATCAACGAGCAGGACAACCGCCTTCAGATTCTCACGTTCCGTGAAATACTCCTCCAGCATTTTACCCCATGCATTCCGTTCCTTCTTGGAAACCTTTGCATAGCCATAGCCCGGCACATCCACGAAATGAAAGCGGTCATTGATTTTATAAAAGTTCAATGTCTGCGTCTTTCCTGGCTTTTGGGATGTGCGGACCAAATTCTTGCGATTGATCATCTTATTGATGAATGATGATTTCCCTACATTCGAGCGCCCCGCCAAAGCAATCTCCGGCATATGTGTTTCCGGATATTGCTTTTTCGATACAGCGCTGATCACTATTTCTGCTTCAGTTACTTTCATGTTTATCTTCCACCAATGCGTATTTTAATACTTCATCAAGATGGCTGACTTTGATAAACGTCATGTCTTGCTTGATTGTGTCCGGTATATCCTCCAGATCCCGATCATTATCAGCTGGGAAAAGTATCGTTGAAATTCCAGCTCGATGGGCACTTAAGGATTTCTCCTTTAAGCCGCCGATCGGCAGCACACGTCCGCGAAGCGTGATTTCACCGGTCATCCCGACTTCCTTCCGTACCGGTCTGCCCGTCAATGCACTAGTCAAAGCGGTAGCTATCGTAATACCAGCTGAAGGTCCGTCCTTCGGTGTTGCCCCTTCTGGTACATGGATATGGATATCGTACTGTTCATGAAACGCCGGATCCACACCAAGCTCCTCCGCATTAGAGCGGATATAGCTGAATGCTGCTTGAGCAGATTCTTTCATCACATCGCCAAGTTTCCCAGTGAGCGTCAGTTTTCCTTTACCCGGGGATAAAGAAACTTCAATGGATAAAGTATCCCCGCCGGCAGTCGTATAAGCAAGACCTGTCGCTGCGCCAACTTGATTCTCCTCTTCCATTAAACCATAACGGAAGCGCGGGCGTCCAAGCAATTCTTCCACTTTCTTCGCAGATACAGTGACCCGCTTTTTATCTTCGGATACGATGATCCGTGCGACCTTACGGCAAACTGCCGCCAGCTGCCGCTCCAATCCACGTACACCGGCTTCCCTTGTATAACGGCGGACGATATGCTCGAGTGCCTCATCCTTCATGACGATATTGCTTTTTTTCAATCCATTCTCTTTGATTTGCTTCGGCAATAGATGTTCCTTGGCAATGTGGAGCTTCTCCACCTCGGTGTATCCAGCTATGCTGATGATTTCCATCCGGTCAAGCAAAGGTCCCGGAATCGATGCCAGGTTATTTGCCGTCGCAATGAACATCACATTGGAAAGGTCGTAATCCTCTTCAATGAAATGATCGCTGAACGTACTGTTTTGTTCCGGATCAAGCACTTCGAGCATCGCAGAAGACGGATCGCCGCGGAAATCATTGGACATCTTATCGATTTCGTCCAGCAGGAAGATCGGGTTCGTCGTCCCGGCACGTCTCATGCCCTGCATGATCCGTCCAGGCATGGCCCCGACGTAAGTGCGCCGATGACCGCGGATTTCGGCTTCATCCCGGACACCGCCCAATGAGATGCGGACAAATTTACGGTTGATGGATCTGGCAATGCTTGTCGCCAATGATGTCTTCCCGACCCCGGGAGGTCCAGCCAAACAAAGAATCGGACCTTTCAGCGAATTGGTCAGCTTCTGGACGGCCAAGTATTCCAGGATCCTTTCCTTCACCTTATCCAAGCCATAATGATCCTCATTCAAGGTTGCTTCAGCATGGGGGATATCCAGATTATCCTCGGTTTGCTTCTTCCACGGCAGGGCAATCAGCCACTCCAAGTAGTTGCGGATGACAGAGCTTTCTGCCGAGCTTTGCGGAACTCGTTCATAGCGCTGCAATTCTTTTTCTGCAACTTGCTTCATGTGATCCGTCATATCGGATGCTTCGATATCTGCCCGGAGCTGTTCGATTTCACCGGACTTGCCGTCACGGTCGCCAAGCTCCTTCTGGATCGCCTTCATCTGCTCACGCAAATAATATTCCTTCTGCGTCTTCTCGACCGATTGTTTGACACGCTGGCCGATTTTCTTTTCCAGATCAAGCACTTCCCGCTCGTTCGTGATGATCATGATGATATGGCGCAGCCGTTCCTTGACATCCTGCATCTCCAGGATCTCCTGCTTATCATCGAGCCGCAAGGACAAATGAGAAGTGATCAGGTCTGCCATGCGTCCCGGCTCCTTGATATCAGTCAATGTTGCCAGCGTCTCTTGACCGATTTTCTTTGAAACCTTTATGTATTGCTCAAACTGCTCCAAGAGCGCCCGCATCAATGCTTCTTCTTCATTTTTTGTGCCATGCTTGTCTGGTCTTTCCTCGATCTCGACCATGAACTGCTTGTCATCCTCCAAGAAGCGGATGATTTCAGCCCGGTATAAACCTTCCACCAACACACGCATCGTACCGTTTGGCAGCTTCATCATCTGGTTGACTTTCGCCACTGTACCTATGCGGTGGATTTCCTCTTCTGTCGGTTCATCCAAATCCACTTCCTTCTGGGCAGCCAGAAAGATCGTTTCCCCTTCCATCATTGCCCGTTCCAGTGCATGGACGGATTTTTCCCTGCCTACATCTAAATGCAAGACCATCGTCGGAAAAATAAGCAGCCCCCTCAAGGGCAGGAGAGGCGTTATCAGTGTCTTCTCTTTTTCCATCGTGACACCTCCAAATGTCTGTCTTCATCAGTTCTTCTTAAAGTATATACACAACCGTCATACTGTACCCATACTTTGTGAAAATCAAGAAAAAAATCCCTTGCCACCAACTGTAACAAGGGATTTGCTGTACATGATCATCTGCCTGTCAGATGGAAATCATGCACTCTCTTTCGGAGACTGCTGATTCTCATCAGTTACGGTACCATCATGCAGTACAAACTTCGGACGGCCATTCTCAAGCAGTACTGTATCTTTAGTTATGATGCATTTTTTGATATCGTCACGTGATGGCAATTCATACATGATATCGAGCATGATGCCTTCCATGATGGAACGCAGGCCACGTGCACCGGTTTTACGCTCGATCGCCAATTTAGCGATCTCACGAAGTGCTTCTTCCTCGATTTCCAATTCCACTTGATCCATTTGGAAGAGCTTCTGATACTGTTTCACCAAAGCATTTTTAGGTTTTGTCAAAATCTCAACCAAAGCGTCCTCATCAAGCGGCTCCAGGCTGCCGATAACTGGCAGACGGCCGATGAATTCCGGAATCAAACCGAATTTCAGCAGATCCTCCGGCAATACTTTGGAAAGGTATTCGCCTTTATCGAGTGCCTGGCTGCCTTCGTTGGCGCCGAAACCGATGACTTTATTGCCAAGACGGCGTTTGATGATCTGTTCGATGCCATCAAAGGCACCACCGCAAATGAACAGGACATTCGTCGTATCGATCTGGATGAATTCCTGATGCGGATGCTTACGGCCTCCTTGTGGCGGAACGCTGGCTACCGTACCTTCCAGGATTTTAAGAAGCGCCTGCTGGACACCTTCACCGGAAACATCACGTGTGATGGACGGGTTTTCGGATTTACGTGCCACTTTATCGATCTCATCGATATAGATGATGCCTTTCTCAGCTTTCTCTACATCGTAGTCAGCAGCCTGGATCAATTTAAGCAGGATGTTTTCTACGTCTTCCCCTACGTAGCCTGCTTCTGTCAAAGAAGTCGCATCCGCTATCGCGAATGGTACGTTCAGGATACGCGCCAATGTCTGTGCGAGTAATGTCTTACCGCTACCAGTCGGTCCGATCATGGCGATATTACTCTTAGACAATTCAACGTCATCTGAACTCTTGCCCGAATTGATGCGTTTGTAGTGGTTGTATACCGCAACGGCAAGATTTTTCTTCGCTTTATCCTGTCCGATGACGTAATCGTTCAGAATATCGCGGATTTCCTGTGGTTTCGGAATTTCTTTGAACTCAACTTCTTCCTCGTTCCCAAGTTCCTCTTCCACGATTTCTGTGCACAGGTCGATGCACTCATCACATATATAGACGCCTGGTCCGGCTACTAATTTACGTACTTGATCTTGGCTTTTGCCGCAGAAAGAGCATTTAAGCTGCCCTTTTTCTTCATTAAATTTAAACATCATTTCACCCCTCGAATGTAATATCTATATATGATATCTCGAAAGATCAAACACATTCTGGATGCGCCCAGCCTTCCTTTAGCCAATCATATCAGATAACAGCAGTATTAAAAAGCAAAACACTTTTTCCAACAGTATTAGCCAAATGCCCGCAGGTAAACCCTGCCATGGAAGATTTCCGCTTCCGCCCAATTGGTAAATCCTGCATTTCGAAAAAGAGGTACGTTTTATTATGGAGTTTTTTTTGTAAAAGTCAAATCATATGTATGTAGTATATGTAAACGAAAAAGCTGTTCATGCACGTAATTCCACAGAGGGGGTGATAATCCCTCTCTGGAAAATACGTTTATTTTTGAGAAAAACAAGGCACAGTGACTGCTGCCTTGTTTTCTGTTATGTCTTATGCAGTTTTGCTGTTATCAACCAAAACATCGATTGCTTTTTGGAACTTCAGATCATCTTTGATAGCATCTGTGTTGCCGCCAAGCATTGCAGTCAACTGCTCTTTATCTGTTTGGTACATTTCAGCCATTTTTTCAAGCTCTGCGACAACATCCTCATCGGTCACTTCCACGTTTTCCGCTTTAGCGATCGCTTCAAGTGTAAGGTTTGTTTTTACGCGTTTGCCAGCATCTTCTTTCATTTGCTCGCGAAGCGCAGCTTCGTCCTGTCCAGAGAACTGCTGGTACATTTCGAGCGTCATACCTTGCATTTGCAAGCGCTGCTCGAATTCACGGACCATGCGGTCAAGCTCTGTATCCACCATCGCTTCAGGGATATCGACTTTCGCGTTATCCGTAGCTTGGTTGATCAGCTGCTCACGTTTGTTGTTTTCCGCTGCATTTGTTTTTTCTTCTTGAAGGCGGTTTTTCGTTTTTTCACGAAGCGCATCCAAGGATTCCACTTCTTCGTCTACGTCTTTTGCGAATTCATCATCAAGCTCCGGAAGTTCCTTCGCTTTGATTTCGTGGATTTTCACTTTGAAGACTGCTTCTTTACCAGCAAGCTCCGCAGCATGGTATTCTTCAGGGAATGTCACGCTGATATCGGACTCACTGCCAGCTTCTTTGCCAACAAGCTGTTCTTCGAATCCAGGGATGAAGCTGCCGGAACCGATTTCCAAGGAATGGTTTTCTGCTTTTCCGCCTTCGAATGCTTCCCCATCGGTGAAACCTTCGAAATCGATGACGACTGTGTCGCCTTCTTCTACAGTGCCTTCTTCTTTGACAACCAATTCAGCTTGTCTGTTGCGAAGTGCTTCGATTTCTTTTTCCACGTCTTCGTCGGTTACCGTTGTATCTTCTGCTTCCACTTCAAGACCTTTATAGTCGCCAAGCTCCACTTCAGGCTTGACAGTTACAGTAGCTTTGAAGATAAGCTCTTTGCCTTTTTCGATCTGCTCAAGATCTACATCCGGCTGTGCAACAGGCTCGATGCCAGTTTCTTCAACCGCGTTCATGTAAGCTTGAGGAAGGACGATATCGATCGCATCCTGGTATAGGGATTCCACACCGAAGCGTTGTTCGAAGATTTTACGAGGTACTCTTCCTTTACGGAAACCTGGTACCTGAACTTGTTTTACAACTTTTTGGAACGCTTGGTCAAGCGCTGTATCCAACTCCTCAGGAGATAGGGTGATCGTTAGGACACCCTCATTCTTGCCTTCTGTTCTTTCGAATTTTGCTGACATAATATTCCCTCCAACATCTATCGTTTCTTACCTGTTAATCGTTCTCAATTCTAGCATAATATAAGTTATTAACTAGTACTGGTTTACAACCATCTCATTATAACATATTCATAGTCGCTTTCAACACTTACGATGCGAAGTCTGTCATTCCTCGGCGACAGTGAGATATTTTGCTTCGAACGTGATGATTTCTTCCATCATCGACGCGATTTTCTGCGCTTCCTCATCGGTAACCGCGGGCTGCTCGATTTGCAGATAACTGCTTGCCAGCTTCTGCAATGCAGCCGCCAGTACCGCCGATTCGTCTGCAGTGGGCGTCATCGGATATCTCACATACATATAACGGTACAATAACTTATACACCAAGTCGTAAAGTGATGGATTCTGCTGCTCGAGAAGATGCAAATGCCCCAGAACCTGTTCCATCCCTTCCGATTTTTCCACTAACGCCACATTCTCCGGAATCACGGTAATCGTTTCTTTCATTTTATGTATGGTGACTGGGAATTCGATTTCTTGTTTGATGAGCCACTCCAATACCGCTGTCTGCACGACTGGATCGGCTTCCTCGTCCAGAAGGAAAGCTTCCATCTTCTGCACATGCGGACTGACATCGAGTGAATGGCATTTCTGGATGAGCTGCCATTGAAGGGCAGCATCCTGATTCTTCCTTGCTTGATCGAAATTATGTATAAGCTGATCCGCTGTCGTCTGGCTCTTATCCTCTGCCATTTTACGGCTCACCTTCTGCAGCTGGTCGAATGATGCCTTAAGCGGCGCCGGAATTTCTTCTTTCTCATACACATCATCCAGCATTTCCACCACTTCTTCATAGCGCCCAAGCTGGAATAGCA
Source organism: Terribacillus sp. 7520-G (assembly GCF_002271665.1). Classification (NCBI taxonomy): domain Bacteria; kingdom Bacillati; phylum Bacillota; class Bacilli; order Caryophanales; family Bacillaceae; genus Terribacillus; species Terribacillus sp. 7520-G. Next base: position 24,308 of record NZ_NQFP01000020.1, read on the forward strand.
AAGTCAAATGAATATGTAAGTATTGCAGATAATCCTTATCCTTGGCTTCCAGCAGCTGCAAGGACATCTCCTCGGCCTCTACATGCCTGCCCAGCTCCATCAGGCAAATCAGCCGCCCAGTCAGGATCTCCGGCTGACGAAAGCCATACTCCAACAGCTGTTCGAACTTATCTATTGCATCTGTGTAATTCTTCTCCTGGAGCTCCTTCATCCCTTCCTGCTCCAGCCGCGTCTTCAGACCCGGGAACAGGACTACATTATTCTCTTTATCCATCGGCAACATCCTTATCAGATTTTCAGTTCAAGACCTGGTAACAGCTATACCCTTAAATGTAACAAAGAAAACGCAGAATGCAAACTTTTAAATGACAAAAAGCTGTGAATCCATTCATTCACAGCCTGATATAAAGGCAGCCGCTACTTCTTTGGCTAGTCCCCGGGGCTCCGTCTTCTGAAAGGAATGACATTTTCCATACTGGGAGCTGATTCTTCATCATCTTCTTCATCCAGAAAATCAAGCAGCCGCCGCTGCATCTCGCCCATTTCCGCCGCCAGCGTTTTTTCCTCATGGTTCAATTCATAGATATCCCGCTTGATCTGAAGGTAGAATTCCTTCAATGGCTTATCCGTATACTGGCCGAGAAGCCTATCGGATAATGTATACTCCTGCTGCAGTTCCAAATCGTAGATACGGACCATGAAATGCTTTCCGAATGGCACAGATCCAATGAATCGATAACGCTTCGTCTCATCTATATACATAGGCCACCTCCATAGAAAGTGTAGCATGTCCCGGCAGCGATATTGCATATTTTCTCCATAATATACAGAAAACTTACATTCCATGGATCGACATCATTCGGATGGATGCCAATACTGTATATGATTTCGTTCGATTATAATAGAGAGCGATAACCTGCGGTACTTTATGGAAGTACGGCAAAGGAACGGACCGGAAATCCTGACGCTTTTCCTGCTTTCGGTACGATATTGAAGATGAACGCTCCTTTCGCTGGCAGCTGATCGAGATTCGTCAGCAATTCCACTTGATAGGAGTCCTGCTCCAGCACATAATATTCACCAAGCAAGGCACCGTTCTTTTGGAAATCGACGGCTGCATCCGTATCAAATGTCTCGTGTCCCACCGCCTTGATATGCCGTTCTTCATATAGGAATTGCAGTCCTTCCAATGACCAGCCCGGGGAGTGGCTGTTACCATCGCCGTCTTTGTTATCCATCTGCGCTTGATTCGGCCAGCGCTTGCTCCAGTCAGTGCGCAATGCCACAAATGTACCTGGCTCGATTTTGCCGTGTTCCTCCTCGAAAGCAAGGATATCCTCCACAGCCAGCGAGTAATCATGATCGGCAGCCGCCTCTTTCGATTTATCGATCACGACGAGCGGCAATACCAGTTCCTTCAATTCAAGCTCTTCCAAATATCGCGTATCACGAACAAAGTGGATCGGGGCATCCAAATGTGTTCCGTACTGTCCCGGGAAAGTAAAGCTCTGGGCAAAGAAGCCATCATCATGGGAGAACAGCGTTTCGAACTTTGCCGGGGAAAAAGCCGAGAAGTACGGGGAATCCGGCCCGAAGGTATGGGTGAGATCCACCCATACCTTCTCTCTTAGTACTTCCAATGCTTTGCTTAACTCGTTTGACATGAACGATCACCTCATGGAATCAATTTTGCAGACATAAAGAACCCCTTCTAAATTAAGTAGAGATTCGCTGCCTGTATGCAGGTCGGTTCTTACCTAGTCTGGAATTAGCACAGTGGACACAGTCTGCTGCTGAGGCTTCCAAAGGCCGGTCCCTCCACCTCTCGAACGAGAGAATATTCTGTTAGTTGATGGTGCTTCAAAATCCGCATACTAAGGTGGGAATACCAAAGAAATTCCACTTTAGAAGAATCCTACTAGTGAATAGAGATTTTATACAACTCTTATGTTGAGTACTACTTTATTAATTTTACCTGCAACAACCCTCTTCCCACACTGCTTATTTCTTGCTTTTTTGGTGTTCAAAACAATAGACTCTGCCATCAAAGCGCTTATAATTAGCCTTGCAGTAATCCTCCACCTTCTTAGATACTTCAACATCACACCTAAAACACTTCGCCTTGGTAGCAGACTTTACTACAAGGGCTTCATTCTCTTTCCTATTATTTCTTAATGAATCAATATGTTCCTGCCTCTGATTAGGATCGGTTATGTTATTTTCACTTAATCTACGATGCATTCTTAGAATATCTTCATCAGAAAACCAAGGAGATTGGACTTGCACTCTTAACACATTCATTTTTCTACTTATGTATTCAGTAAGTTCCGTATCATATACAATTAAATCATTCGACTGTATTTTCCTAAGTTCTTCATTGACCTTGAGCGTACATCTTCTGGTAAAGGAGACCATGGAAACAACATTCGAATCTTCCACATCTGACAGTATCGATTTCAGGGCTTGTATATGGCCAAAATTCTGATGGAATGGATTTATCATCGGAAACCTTCCATTCACACTCCACTTATGTCTATTTCGATCGCCATAAATTGTTCCCGCATAATTCTTTGTTTCAACCACGAAGATTGCCCAAGAGGTGAAAATGACATGATCAATTTGGGAATAACCCGATTTAGCTCTAGGGTTATGGAGCAATACATCACTCAGATATCTGCTATTCTTAGGTAATTGATCGAGCTGTATGTTGATTTTATACTCTCCGAGTTCGCCAATCCTTGTGGAGGCTATTTTTGGTTTCTTTTCCTTCGAATCATTCTTTTGCTTTTCCGTTTTTATATTTGATTTCCTCGGTATAGATAATTTTCCTAACAACTTTTGCAGCAATTGGTTCCGCCTCTTCTCAAGTAGCAATTTCTCCATTATTTATATAATTCTTACAGTAAAATAATCGTACCATAAAGAAATAAAGAAGATAAGGCATATAAAATCAAAAAAAGAACCACCTTATAGAAGGTGAATCCTTTTTCATTTACTCTCACCCCATATACACACTATCACACGTCCCAGCCTGCGGCTCATAAAAACAGTGATCCTTGAACTGACCCGCAAACGGCTGTCCATACCATGTCGGCGGGCATGGTGCATAAGGATTGAAATACCAAAGCGCATACGCGGCAGGATGTTGTCTCCAGGACTTCAAATTCCTTTCTGCCAATCTTCTTTCCTGTTCACGTGCTCGCTGATAAAAGACATTCCCTTTTTGGACAGCTTCAAATGAAAAATTCCCGCCCTGCACTTGGAAGATGACATCATTGATCGTTCGTATATCCGCAAAATCCAAACAGTCAGCCACAGCGCGGTTTACAATGACATTCCCCACAAACAGCATTCCCAGCTGCCCTTCTCCTTCGGCTTCCGCCCGCATCATCCTGGCCATCAAATCAATGTCTGAACTATTGTATTGGACCCTTGCCATTTGATCACCCCACTCACAGTATAAAAACTCACCTTGTTTTTAATGTATTATAGAGGGGCTTCGTCTTATGTCAGTTACATTTACGCTTCCTTTCTGTATTCAAGTCATTTCAGCAAAATATGCTTCCAGCCAAGTGTCGGCCATCAAGCGATTACCGGCGCTGGTCATATGGACGCCATCTGTGGTCAGATTTGTTTTCTTCGTGGTTTGCAAAAAGGCAGTATGAGTGCGAACGAGTGCCGCATCATGCTTGTCAGCTAGTTCACGGACGATCTCCACATAGGGAATCAGCATTCTATTTCCTTTTGAATCGTTTTTTTCCTCGATGATTGTCGGCTCCATGAGAAACAGCACAGCACCAATCTGTCTTGCTCCAAACAGGAGCTTGTCATAGATTTTCCTGAATTCATCAGGATAAATCTGCTGTATCTGCGGCTGATCCAATTGTCTCCATACATCATTGATCCCGATGGAAATCGATACTAAATCTGGAGCCAGCGAAAGCACATCTCCCTCCCACCTCTCAGCCAAGTCAGTGATACGGTTTCCTCCCACTCCCTTGTTTAGGATTTCTACTTCTTTTTTCTTAGACAGTTCATCTTCGATCATTTTCACATAACCGTCCCCGATATCCCGGGGATCCTCGAATCTGCCGCATTCGGTGATGCTGTCTCCTATAAAAATCCATTTTTCACCCATCTGCTGTCCTCCTCAAAATCATTCCCTTTACAATCCGCTTACTTGTTCTTTATCCACTCCGTCGGGCTGCAGCCTGTTTGTTTCTTGAAAATATTACTGAAATATTGCGGATTATTTCCATACCCTAATTGCTCTGCCAGCTCAAATACCTTGATATCTTTCTGTTTGCCCATGATTTCCACTGCTTTATCTATTTTACGTTTCACCACATAAGCAGAAAATTTCTCTCCCACTTCTTTTTTGAATAATTTGCCCAGGTAATCGGTGTTCATATATAACACTTCGTTTGCAATCCATTGCAAGGACAGGCTGGGATTTTCAATATTTTCCTTTATCGCAATGATCATCTTATTGACAACGGACGAGTACTTTGCCAGTTCTTCCGTATCCTCATTTGCCAGATGGATTCGCATTTTATTTTCTTCCGCCAGTTCTTGAACGACTTCCGTCAAAGCTTCATGAATGTCCTCTTCACTTGATGGCTTGAGCAAATAATGCTTCACGCCAAAGCGCATGGCTTTCTGGGCATATTCGAATTCGTTGTAGCCGGATAAAAGTATCCATTTGATTGCTGGAGAGACTTTGCTTCCTTGTTCAATCAAACCCATCCCATCCAAGCCGGGCATGGTAATGTCTGTAATGACGATGTCAGGGACATGTTCCCGGATGAATTCCAAGGCTTCTAGCCCATTCCTTGCTATGCCATGCAAGACGGTTCCTTGCTGCTCCCATTCTACGATAGAAGATATCCCCTCAAGCAGCATCGGCTCATCATCTACCAGCAGAACTTTGAACAAGATCGCCCCCTCCTTCAAAAGGAATTGTCAGCATTACCTTCGTTCCAGCAGCCGGTTCACTTATCACCTGAATGCCATAAGCCGGACCGAATAATATTTTCAATCGGTTATCGATATTCCGGATACCCAAGCCCGTTCCCTTGGGACGATAATTCCCGCTGGATAATGTATGAATGAGCTCCTGCTCCATGCCTGGTCCGTCATCGCTCACCGAGATGTTCACGTTTTCCCCTTCTTGCACTGCCTCGATGCCAATCGTACACACCCCGACGATCTCCTGCAGGCCATACTTAATCGCATTTTCCACCAAAGGCTGCAGGCTGAATTTGGGCACCTTGCAGGAAAGAAGATCATCAGGAATATCAGCATGGAAAACCAATCGCTCCTGAAAACGATAAGATTGGATCATGATATAATGCTTTACAATATCCAGTTCTTCTGCAAGCGGAATCAGGGCGTCCTTCGTTTCCAAAGAGGAACGTAAAATAAATCCCAGGGATGTCGCCATGCGTGAGGTTTCCTGTGTCTTCCCAAGCTTTGCTGACCAATTGATGGATTCCAATGTGTTATAGAGGAAATGAGGGTTGATTTGTGCTTGGAGTGTTTTGAATTCAGCATCCTTGATCACCAGCTGCTTCTTATAATTCTCTTCGATCAGCCAATGGATCTGGTTCATCATTTTAGTGAAGTTTTCATGCATTTGGCCTGCTTCGTCCTTGGAAAATAAAATATGACTCTCTTCCTTAAAGTCTTTGACCTCCCCTTTTTGCACTCTTTTCATCTTTCTATTCAATGCTTCGATCGGATTGATGATTCCTTTGATAAAGCGGATGCCCAGAAACAGCAGCATCACAAATAATAGAAGATGGATGATCAATACGGTTCTTTGCACCAAAGTCACTGCCTGGAACAATTGGCTGTATGGAGAAGCTATCATATAGGTCCAATTCGTATAAGCTGCAGATGCATACGTCACAAAATAGCGGTCATCCTCATAATCCACGACTTGATAGCCTTCTCTCCCCTGGACACTGGCCATTAAAAAGGAATCCTTCTCTGAGGCTTCCTGCGGGAAAATGATTTCCTTATTCGAATTGGCAATCAAAAGCCGCATCTCTTTGTTGTCCAAACTATTTTGGAACGAAGAGACGATATCTCTCATATCAAATCGCACTACGATGATACCCAGTCTTTCAAAGGAAAGATCGGGATAAGCATTCACTTCCCGAGCCACCACAAACGAGTCATCCTGATCACCAGGAGCAAACCATGCTGCTCCGCCATCCTTTTGGTTCGTTTCTTGTTTATATTGCAGCAAGCGCTCGTTTTCGATCGTGATCACACGATTTCCCGCGCTATAGCCCCTATCGGCAGTGTCGTACAGCTGAATGGAATCCACTGATTCTTCAAAGGCCCCCAAGTCGATGAGCCTTTTTTTTATTGCGTCCCCGATCAGGTACGCCTTATAATCATCCTCCGTTTCTTTCAAATCATATAAATAGGACTGTAAATAGGAATCCGTCGACAGCCTGTACGAAAACCCTTTCATTTTTTCGATTTCCTTTTCTATCAAAGCCGATGATACCTTCAGTGACTGGGCAGACTGACGATGAATCTCGTCATTGTACGCAACCAGTGCATATTGCAAAAGGACAAGCCCGCCTATGCTGAAGGATACAAGGACGAGGGAGAGTAAACAAAACAATTTATATTTCAATTTTAAATTAGAGACAAAGTTTTTCAGTCTTTTCATGATGCCTCCCCTCATAGCCGAGTTCCCATCCAAGCGACATATATAATCTCTAATTCTATGGGGTGGAAATGATATCCTCTATCATCACCTGATTTATAAAGACAACATGCGTCGTCAAGAGCTTCGGACAGATGAGCTCGATAGCAAATCATTGCGGCCAGGGCGGCTGCTTGATTTGCTAATTCCAAGGCCAGCGAAAACACCATGACACTTTGCATGGTGTTTGTTCCCAAGAAGCTGACGCCCTATCCGATCAATAATGACTCTGCCCCATCTATATAGATTTCGGTACCTGTAATATGACTCGAGTCATCGGTGGCCAGGAACTTTACTAAATTCGCCACTTCCTCTGGTTTGCCGGAACGTTCATCCAACGGTTTGCTTCCTTCAGGGAATTCAACAGGTACTTTGATTTCATCCAGATTCTTGGATTTCTTGATTGATTTGCTGAAATCCGTTTCAATCCCTCCAGGACAGATGACATTCACCCGGATATGGTATTTCGCCAGCTCCAGAGCTGCCATCTTAGCAAAAGCCGCTTGTGCAGCCTTTGACGTGGAATAAGCGGTGAAGCCGGCTTGGGAAAAGACTCTATTTCCGCTGACCGAACTGGTGATGATGATGCTCCCGCCCTGCTTTTTCACATGGGGAATGGCTGCCTTCACAAGGAAAAATGTTCCATTTAAATTGATGTCATGCACGTTTTTCCAATTATCAATGCTCATGGACTCAATCGATGCAGCCTGGCCGACAATCCCGGCGTTTGCGAATACTACATCGATCCTGCCCCAATGATCCGTCATTTTTTGGACAGCCATTTCAACTCGATCATAATCAGCGATATCACAAGGGATGGTCATGACTTGGAACGCTTTCTCTTGCATCTCCTTTTTAACTTCGGACAATTTCGTATCATTCACATCCAGCAGGCAAACCCGAAACCCTGCATCAGCTAGCTTCATCGCAGCAGCCTTGCCGATCCCGGAAGCTCCGCCGGAAATGATGGCCGTTTTCTCCACCAAAACATCCTCCATTCGACTATTTGGTTCTATAGATTGATTAATTCACTGATGTTGACTGCATTTCCCGACCTCAAAGAATGGTTGCCGGCGATGCCAGTCATGATGGACATGGCGCCATCCACATGAGAGGCTGCGCGTTTGAAAGGGTCGGGCACAGGCTTTCCGAATAAGTCTTGCAGCATCGCCATATCGCCTCCGCCGTGGCCTCCTATTCCCGCATCCACTTCGACCTCATAAGGTGCATCGAACATAGGACGTACAACGATGGATAATTGTTCAAGCTGCCCTTCCTCGGCTTTTTCGCCGCCGGAGTTCACATAGGACTTCTCTATGATCCGCGCGTCGATTCTGCCTTTCGTTCCATTGAAGGAAACGATGAAACCTTCCCATGGCAGATAGGCATTCAAGCTGTACGTCAGGATAGCTTTACTTTTATAGTTCACCAGTACTCCCAAAGTATCCTCGATACTTATGCCATCCCCGAAAACACTTTGATCCCTTTGATAGCCATCCTCTTTTTCCGCATCCAGGTACATCGCTTTCAAATGTTCATTCCCCTCCAGATCAAGGGCGAAAGGGTCGTGCCTTGCCTGCTCGCTTTGATAAGCACGCTGGTAAAATGCCGTTTCTCCCCTCTGTTCAGCGTTTTCCCTGCCATAGAAAAGCAGATCGCCTGTCGCATAAACACGCTGGGGCGCCGAGTCCAGCCAGAAGTTCACCAAGTCAAAGTGATGCGTGGACTTATGCACGAGCAGGCCGCCGCTGTTTCGTTTATCTCGATGCCATCTGCGGAAATAATCCGCTCCATGCTTCGTATCCAGCGCCCATTCAAAATGCACGGAGTTCACTTTCCCAATGACACCTGAGCGGATCAATTCCTTTATTTTTGTATTATGCGGGGCATATCGATAATTGAATGTGACTCGGACTTCCTTCCCCGTCCTTTGGATGGCATCCAGGATTTCCTGACATTTTCCTTCATCCGTCGTCATCGGTTTTTCCGTGATCACATCACAGCCAAGCTCCAATGCCCTGATGATATATGAATGATGCGTTCGGTCGATGGTCGTGACAATGACAATATCCGGCTTTTCCTTTCGAATCATCCAATCAAAATCAGCCGCATGGTACATTGGTATGGCAGGATGCTGATACTTATCCTTCAAAAGCTGATTGGCATAACGCATCCTGACCTTGTTTATGTCACAAAAACCAGCAAGTGTACAGGCCTCCTTGAAATCCCTGGCAATTGCCCCATAATAAAATTCCGCCCGGCCGCCTGTTCCGACAAGCGCATATTTTTTCACAGCATGGCTCCTCCCTTTCTTTGTTGTTTTGTCAGGACTGATTGGTTTTCCTTTGCTTGCAGATTTGCAGATTTCTTCTCCATTCTCTCAAATGCCCTGGCAGCTGGCATCATGATGATCAAAGCAAGGATGCTGAAGCTGAAAAACAGTGCCAGACCTTGGAAATACCATAACATGGACCCCGCTCCCATCGTTCCGATCAGCATCAGGAAGGTTTGGCACGGATTCAGCATCATGATAAAGAAAGCTCGTTTCACGATTTGGAGCGGCTTCATCTCATAATGGACCAGCATCGGAAACGCGTACAAACCCGCTGAAAAGGCAAAGGAAGTGATGATAAGGAATGGAATGGTCAAATACAAGGCAGCGTCTGGAGCCGCAGTCAGGAATAGGAAGTCCAAATAAAGGATATATCCCAGCAAAACGAACATATACCCCAGCTTATTACTGTTGATGAACTCCTTTTTATACGTTTCCAGGAAGGTGCCAAAGATTGAAATATCCGTCTTGCCTTGAAGCCATTGGTGAATGATGGTCAGCATGGCAGCCGTCGCAGGAAAAACCCCGAAGACCACCAGCCCCGGCAGCAGGAAAATGAGCCAAAGGATGTTGACATACGCCATCCTGGTGATCCATTCCAGCCCTTTATTGATTGCAGACATAATGCCGTCTCCTTTCTGAAATCTATCCTTTCAATCCAGTCGTGCTGATTCCTTCCACCACATAACGCTGGAAGATGAAGAAAATGACAAACACCGGCACGAGTGTGACAATCGACATGGCGAACATCGCTCCCCAGTTCGAGACGGTTTCGTTGCTCAAAAACATATTAAGCGCCATCGAGACCGTGTATTTTTCAGGACTGTTCAAATACAGGACAGGTCCGAGCAAATTATCCCAAGTCCAATAGAAGGTGAAAATAGCCGTTGTCGCCAAGGCAGGGACGATGAGCGGGAGAATCACCTTATAAAAGATCTGGAATGTATTTGCCCCATCTATTGTCGCCGCTTCATCCAGCTCCCTTGGAATGGTTCGGATGAATTGCACCAGCAAAAAGATGAAGAACGGATGGCCAAAAAAGGCGGGCACGACCAACGGCTTCAGGGAATTCAGCCAGCCAAGCTCTGAGAAGATGATATACTGCGGAATCATGACAACCTCATAAGGCAGCATCAATGTCACGAGCATGATCATGAACCAAAAACCTCTCCCGGCGAACTTCAGCCTGGCAAAACCAAAGGCAATCAGCGAACAAGAAATCAGGTGGCCGGCCAGCATCCAGATGACGAAAACAATCGTATTCTTGATGAATGTCCCAAATCCATAACCGCCAAAGCCCTCCCACCCTTGCGTATAATTCAATAAAGTGAACGGATCGGGGATGAGCGAGCCAGCTGTGACAAAAATATCGCCGCTCTCTTTGAACGAGCTGACAAACAGCCAAATGACCGGATAAAGCAACAGGATGGCAAAGCCGCCGACAAGAATATGGTAAAGATAATATCGAGGTCCTTTTTTAGTCATCTTACTTCCCCTCCGACTCATAGTGAACCCAGTATTTGGATGTCCAGAAGATGATTCCTGTCAAAGCCGCCACAATCAGCAGCATCACCCACGCCATGGCCGAGGCATACCCCATATTGAAATACTCGAATCCTTGCTTGAATAAGTACAAGGAATAGAGAAGCGTACCATCCAGCGGACCGCCAGTACCCTTGGAAATGATGAAGGCAGGTACGAACGTCATGAATGCAGAGATCGTCTGCATGATGATATTGAATAATAAAACCGGGCTCAGCATCGGCAAGGTGATACGGAAGAATTTCTGGATGAAGTTCGCGCCATCCACACTGGCCGCTTCATAGAAACTGGCCGGAATGGATTTCAAGCCTGCCAGGAAAATCAGCATGGAAGATCCAAACTGCCAGATGGATAGGAAAATCAGCATCCATAGAGCTGCTGTCGGTTCGCCAAACCAGCGGATCGCATCCAATCCGACACTTTCCAACGCCAAGTTCACGATTCCATCATCTCCGAAAATATTCCGCCACATGATTGCGACGGCAACACTGCCGCCAATCAGGGAGGGCAGATAATACAGCGTCCGATACCAGCCGACAGCCCGCGATCCGGCATTCAGCAGCATGGCAACAAGCAAAGCAAATGCCAGCCTGAGCGGTACCCCGCCCAATACATAAATGAAAGTAACCTTCAGTGATTGGATATAGCGAGGATCTTCGGTGAACATTTTGATATAGTTTTCAAACCCGATCCATTTGGGTGAATCGAATAATCCATAACTGGTAAATGAGAAATACAAAGAAGCTAGCATCGGCACGATGGTAAAGGCTAAAAAGCCGATGATGAATGGACCGATGAAAAAATATCCCCATAAATTGCTCCTTACACGTGCATTCAATCACTACACTCCTCTCTTCAGGCAGGTGCAATCAAGACGACAGCTGATCGGCTGTCGTCCTGGTCCCATTCTTGCTATTGCCCAAGCATGCCCTCCGCTTGGCTTCTGAAACTTTTGGCAGCATCCTCAGGCGAAAGCTGACCATAGCTGATTTGCTCTGCCAATGTATCCAGCAATTCGATGACTTCCCCTGCACCGGCCGGATCCGGGGCACCCATCGGGGAACTATTCGTTTCTGCCCATTCGACATATTCAAATACTTGCTGCTGCGCCTCGGAAACTTCATTTTTCAAAGCATCCTTCACTTCTGAAGAGCCAGGGACACCACGGTCGCCAAGAATCAATTTATTCGCTTCGACATCATTCATGAAGAAATCCAGGAAATCAGCGGCAGCTTCTTTATGCTGGGAGTTTTGGGATACAGAGAAGAACATACTCGGCTTCAAATACAGTCCCTCGGAGGTGCCTGGACCAGGCATCGGCGCAATTTCCAGCGGCTTCCCGGCCACCTGCTTCAATCCCACGAACTGATTGGACCATTGAAAAATCCCGACACCCTCTCCTTTGACAACCGGATCATCCTCGATTCCCGTCACCTGGGCAAGTACATCAGGCGTCGGCGTCGCCCCTTTATCCACTTGCTCTGCGATCATCCCAAAGAATTCCACGAATAGCTGATCATCCTCATAGCCTAATCCGCTGCCATCTTCGGCATACAAACGTGCACCATTCGAACGAAGATAATAATCAAAGAAAACATCCGGCTTTAAATGTGTGTCAAAATAGACACCTTGCGCAGCCGCTTTATCCGACATACTCCGATAATCTTCCCAGGTCCACCCTTCCGCAATTTCACTTCCAAGACCCAGCTCCTCCAACAATTCCGGATCGTAGTGGAACCCGACCGCGTTCACACCCGTGTTCATTCCATATATACCATCATTGATCTTCCCGCCATTGACGTAATCCTCCGTCATATTGCTCGTGTCGATTTGCTCCCCTAAAAACGGCGTCAAATCCGCCAGCTTATTCCCCTGGGCATACTGCGCCAAATAAGAAACGTCCATCTGCACGATATCCGGCAATTCATTTGCAGCTGCCTGCGGCGATAGCTTCTGCCAATAATCATCCCAGCTCGCATACTCCGCCTCGATTTCCACATCTGGATTCTGTTCCTCATACATCTCGATTACTTTCGTTGTATAATCATTTCGCGGCTGATCGCCCCACCACGCAATCCGCAGCTTCACTTTGCCATCATCCGATCCCGAACTGCTCCCCTCATTGCTGCAGGCAGCAAGCAATAAAACCATCATCATCCCCAAAACCAACAGAAGCGATTTTCTTCTCATATCCAGTCCCCCCAGGCTTAATGTAAGCGATTACATTTTGATTTTACCAAAAGAATGGGAATGGAAGGTATATAGAAAACAGAGGTAAATGTTTAAAAAGGAGAGATAAGCCAACTACTTCTTTAATTGCATTCCTAAAAATAAAACAGACTCCAAAGTACTTTTTCATGCACATTTTGGAGTCTGTCTTATGCGGCGACAGCCAAATGACCACCATTCAGCTAGCCTGTATAAGTACTTTCAAATCTTCATAACCAATAGGTTTTTACCATATCTTTTACAGCCGGCATCGTAACAATACCCTTTCCTGCTGTAAAATGCCCTCCATCAGGCAATAAAATAAAAGGTATATCTAATTCTGCCGCCAATTCATTTGAAATCTGCCAATCAACGATCCTATCCGTCCTGGATGCAAGAAGGAATGATTTACCTAATAAGTGTTTTACTTTAGCTACGTTTATATTTGCCATATAATCATCAAATTGAGGAAATTCCACTAGCTTTCTTGCAAATCCGGATACGAATATAACTCCTTTGATTTGCACTTCATGACGAAGAAGATATCTCAGAAACGTGATACAGCCTAAGCTATGACAAATGAAATAGGCACCAATCGGCTGTAAGACAGCTCTGTCCAAATCCTTATCCCATTGTTCCACATCCGCTGACGAGGCATCCGTATAGTTTACAATATGTATATCAAATTCACCTCTGTAGCTTTGCTTAATATCTGCTTGCCAATTAAGCTTAGGCGACCCGCCATATCCATCGATTATATACAATTTATCCAATCTCTTTTCCCCCTTCCATACTGATATCATTATTATAAATTAATTTCTTCTTTGAAACACAGAATGCATGAATGGCAGCATATGTTTGAAAATATCCTGAATAGATTAAGAGATGATTTATATCCATCCCGCAATAAATTAAAAAAAGAGGGATCGCTCAAATCGTTATATCAACGCTTCGAGTGATCCCTCTTTTTATTCAGCGTCCCAGGAGAGATTCGAACTCCCGACCCACAGCTTAGAAGGCTGTTGCTCTATCCAGCTGAGCTACTGGGAC
>NZ_NQFP01000021.1:0-74091 GCF_002271665.1 Terribacillus sp. 7520-G
GTGTTGCTTTTATGTATGTTGCCCTCTCTTAAGGACAAGATTTATTCTACATGAAATTGCACGTACAGTCAATAGTTTTTTTGAAATTAATAAATTGCCCCGGTTTCCCGGAGCAATCGTGTCAATAATACGGGCGGATCATCAAGTAGACGATGACGCCTGTCAGGCTGACATAAAGCCATAGCGGCATGGTCCAGCGGGCGATCTTGCGGTGACGGGGCACGTCCATGTTCCAGGCACGGGTGATCGATGCGAGGGCCAGCGGTACGATGACTGCTGCCAGCACGATGTGCGTGATCAGGATAAAGAAATAGATTGGACGGATGATGCCTTCGCCTCCGAAGGGTGTATCCCCTGCCAGATAGTGATACGCCACGTAGGAGATCAAGAACAATGTGGTTGTGACAAAGGCCGAATAGATGAAGCGCTTATGCCAGATGATGTTCTTCTTCAGGATGAAGATCAGGGCCAACAGCAGGAAAATGAACGTAAAGCTGTTGAAAATGGCATTCAGCATCGGCAGGATGTGTACGTCAAACAGATCGAAATTTTCGACAGGCGGTAAGCCGCTCAGTACGACAACCAATCCATCGATGATGATGGTCAGCCAGATAACAAGCGGACGATAATTGCGTTTTTTATGATTTGGTTTATAACCGAAATCGGCTTCATTCATACAGAATCACCTCAATTCAAACACTAGTATAACGTAAGTATGAGCTGATTCGGCAATAAAAACGTTACAATTTTTTGTCCAGGTCTATTTGAACGAAACAGATTTCTCCAGTTCCGGCACTTCATTGCCATCCAATGTATAAAAGCGGACCGTCGCAATTCCATCTTCATAGGTAAGGATGGCATAGGTCGGATGCGGCGATTGCTTCGGCAGACGGATGCTGCCAGGATTGATATACAGCCTGCCGTCCATCACATCCGCCCTCGCCACATGGGAATGACCGTAGCAGACGACCTTGGCGTCTTTTTTTGCAGCCAGCTCCTCCAACGGACCCAGGCTCGATTTCACCCCATACAGATGCCCGTGGGTGATGAGTATCGGCAGCTCGGCTACCGAAAGCTCTTCGATGTCCGGATAGGCCCTGTCATAATCGCAGTTTCCAGCAACCCGATAGTAGCCGTCCATTTCAGGAGCCTCAAAAGGCAGCTCCGAATCGCCGCAATGTATCCTCGCTATGACATCATCTTCATGACGCTGCTTCAGCATAGCCACTTCTTTCGTCAGCCCATGACTGTCACTCGTTATCAGTATTTTCATCCGTATCCCTCACTTTGCCTGGTCATTCAGCCATTTTTCCAGATGGAGCATTGCCTGCTTCCGGTGGCTGATTTGGTTCTTCTCTTCCGGTTTTAGTTCAGCCATTGTTTTTTCGTAGCCATCCGGCTGAAAAACAGGATCATAGCCAAAGCCATGGTCGCCGCGCGGCACTTTGGTAATGGAGCCATCCACATGTCCCCTGGCATAGAATGTTTCTTTACCAGGCTGGGAAACAGCCAATACACATACAAATCGGGCACTGCGCTCCCCTTCCGGCACATCCTGCAGCTCTGTCAGCACTTTATCCATATTCGCCTGGTCACTTTTGGCTTCACCGGCATAACGTGCCGAGTAGACGCCTGGGCGGCCATCGAGTGCATCGATCTCCAACCCGGAATCATCTGCAAGTACGGGAACCTGCAGGTGGCCTGCGATTGTTTCTGCCTTCAGTGCAGCGTTTTCCTCGAATGTCGTACCCGTTTCTTCGATATCATCGAATTGCTCTGCCAAATCGTCGAGCCCATAAGCCGTTATATCATAGTCCGAGAAAAAGGCCTTGAATTCCTTCAGTTTACCGGCATTTTTTGTTGCGATGATGATTTTATCCATTACTAGTCCCTCCATTCGAACTTCTGTGTATCTTGTACCCTCGTTGGAACTTGTTTAATAGTATGTAATAAAAAAGGCAAGCTCTACTTCAGTATAGCTTGCCTTTTGTCGTAATTCAAAAATCAGCTGAAGCGGGATTCAACAAAATGCAAATTCATACTTGCTGCGACCTTCGCACCTTCTGCCGCTGCCAGTATAAGCGAGGAAGGAGCTTGATTGACGTATTCACCTGCTGCATAGACATGCGGCACACTCGTTTGTCCGGATGCTTCCGTGATCAGTTTTCCTTCTTCATCAAATGTACATCCCATATCGGCTGCCAAGCTGTCTTTGCGGATAAACTGCGGCACGACGAAGCCGCCTGATCGTTTTATGCGTTTCCCATTTTCAAAGACGACTTCCCGCAGCATGCCATTTTCCCCGATCAGCTTCGTGATCTTTGCCTGTTCCACGCGCACCCCATGCTTTTCGAATAAAGAAAATGTCTCCTCACCAAGTATATTTCCATTGGAGGCGATGACAAGATCTCCTGTCCAGTTAAGCAGCAATTTTCCCATATGGAGAATGCCTGCTTCCGCTTCCGCGAATAGGATCAGCGGCTCCTCTCTGCGTTCATAGCCATCGCAATAAGGACAGGAGAAAATACTCCTTCCATAAAAGGAGGCTATGGAAGGAATGGCAGGGAATGATTCACGGATACCCGTCGCCAGCAAAACCTTGTCTGCAAGATAGCTGCTGTCATTCGTTTGGACTTGGAAATCAGCCATTGTCGTTTGCTTCTTGATGCCTGTCACTTCTGCTGCAACAAATGTGACAGTCGGATATTTACCCAGATCCTGTCTGGCTTCTTCCCTGAATTGCGCTGGGGTGATGCCGTCTCTTGTCAAGAACCCATGCGATTCCTGTGTTACTCGGTTTCGGTTTGTATCATCATCAAAAATAACCACACGCTTTCGCGCCCTGGCAAGCTGCAGCGCTGCACTCATCCCTGCCGCACCGCCGCCGATTATCGCACAATCCCATTTTCCCATTGCCAACACCCCTTAACGGATTTAAAAGACTCGTAATATCTACAATTGAAAGAAAGAAAAAACAGCTATTCATTCGCTGCTTTTATCTTCCAGCAAAGAAGCTATCGTTGTCTGACGAAGCTCCTTCTCCATTTGCACTTCTGCTTTTTCCATTACACGTTTCACAACACAAGCCGGCTCGTCATGCAAGCTGCATTCAAAGATGGAGGCTTTCCCCTCAATCGCTTGAATGATATCGAAAAAGGAGAGCTGCTGCCATCCACTCCTGAGCCTGTATCCGCCGTTTGCTCCCGAAGAAGAGGTAATCAGGCCTTCTTTTACCAGCTTCGTGAGAATCTTGGATAAATACGTCGGGGAAACCTGCTGATGATCTGCAAGCTGCTGCACCCCAATCGGCTGCTGATCCGCTCTTTCTTTGGCTAAATAAAGCATTGTGTGCAGAGCATAGTTCGTCGCTTTGGTGAATTTCATTTGCCGCACTCCAATCATAGACTTTACGTGTCTACGATAACCTTTAAATAGGAGGCTGTCAATATACGCACGAAAAAAGCCTGGTCACATGACCAGGCTTCCTATCATAGTTTTTCAGCCGGAACGTACTGTTCTCTTGTCACAGGTTCAGCATAGGCTTCCCCATGTTCATTGAACACTTCTTCGACGCCTTCCACCTTGACGGAGACTGCTTCCACTTCCTCACGTTCTGTCAAGCTCATCACAAGTGTTTCCATCAGTTGGTCTGTGATGGCAGCTTCATCGACATTACTCAATACTTCCTTGTTGAATTCCAGGTTGAGCACGCCATCTTTCAATGTTGGCTCGGATGTGAGGGCGGAGCCTGTGTTGAAGACATTGGACAAATTGCTGTCCATCGATGGTCCGTCGATCAGTGCATTGACGATTTCTTCATAGTCGTTGTCGGCATTGCTGTTCATCCGCTCTGTCACTGGCACTTCATAAGGCGTACCATCGACTGCCTCGGCCGGGAAGTAAAGCGTGACAGACTCGCTGTCCACAGTCGTGATGCCATTGTCCATCAAGTTGATGCCATCGGCACGGGAATAGCTTTTCCCGATCGGTGTGCCATCCACTGGCATTTTCGCCAAATCTTGTCCCTCTACACGGATTGCTACGTCCTTCACATTCTCAAACTGTGTCAGCGTGTACGTGATGGACTCGAGGATTTTTTTCTCGTTTGCTGCTTCGTATTCATTGAACTCTTTCGAGAAGTCGACGACCAAAGTACCATCTTTCTGGGCGTCGATTCCATTGATGGTCGTACCTGCCGGCAATACTGCCTCGAAGCCATTCGGAAGCATGTCCGTCACGGGACCGTCTTTCACAAGGTATTCCAAGGTTTCTTTGGCTACTTCATTTGTCTGCGGCAGTTCGAAGGTCATCGGCACCACCATTCCATTGGCATCCAATAGGAACAGCTGACGCTTGGCAGTGGCAGATTCGCCTTCCTTGGCACCTTCTTCAGGCTGCTTCTCCTCATCGCCTTCTGCCGGTGCCTCTCCTTCAGCCGGCGCTTCGCCTTCTGCTGCACCCGGTTCAAGTGCATTTTCCTCCAGCTCGTCCACATAGGTTGTATCCTGCGGCACGTCGACTTCATCGACAGCCTGCTCTCCTTTCAAGGAGCATCCGGCCAATAAAATGGAAAGGCCTATTACGCTAGTGAAAAGACCTGCTATTTTCTTATTCATACGCACTTCTTCCCCCTTGATGGTTTGTACTAACATGTATACGAGCCATCAAAGGTTTTAGACCATCTTTATTCAGATTGATTGCGCACTGCCAAGCTGTATCCTGTCTACTTCCGTCACCGGCTGCTTCAGCCACATATTCGCGATTTTCATGAAAAGCTTTGTATCCCCCGTTGCATAAAACTTATGGGAAACGGGGCGATCCCCTTCATAGAGCTTCCGTTTGAAGCCTAGGATGGCACTCACTTCCCGTGCCGTTTCATCTCCGGAACTGATCACTTCCACAGCATCCCCGACCACTTCCTCGATCACCGGCTTGATGATCGGATAATGCGTGCAGCCAAGGATGAGGGTGTCCATTTCCTTCCAATCCTTCAAGTCTACCAGCGCCTCTTCAATGACTTGGCGCGCCAATGGACCCGAAACAACACCCTTTTCCACCATCGGGGCAAATGCCGGGCAGGCAAGCCCCTCGATTTCCAGCTCACTATTTATATTTTTCAGCGCTTTCCGGTACGCATGACTGCGGATCGTCCCCTCCGTACCGAGTACACCGATATGATTCGTTTTCGTTGTCTTGATTGCTGCACGCGCGCCTGGCTCGATGACACCCACGACCGGTATATCAAGCTTCTGCTTCAGCTCTTCCAACGTATAAGCCGTCGCTGTATTGCAGGCAATCACAAGCATTTTGATGTTCTTTTCCAGGAGGAAGTTCACCATATCCCACGTATATTCCACTATTTCCTCTTCCGGTCTCGGACCGTACGGGCAGCGCAATGTATCGCCGACATAGATGAGGTTTTCCTTCGGCAGCTGACGCATCAGCTCCCTCGCAACGGTCAGACCGCCTACTCCTGAATCAATGACACCAATCGGATAATCCACGTTTATCTCCTCTTTTTCTTCTCTGTTTCAGCCTCTAGCTGTTCGTAATCATTCATTTTACCGTGTAACTTATGTAAGAGCAACTGCAGCTGGTCAGCCTCTTCAGGAGAAAAAGTTTCCAGCAGCTTTTTCAGATATGCTTGACGCTTTTTGATCACTTCTGCGATGATTTGCTCTCCCTTTTCAAGGATATGCACCCGGACGATACGCCGATCCCTTTCATCACGCACCCGCTTTACCAGCTCGTTCTTTTCCAAGCGATCGACGATATCGGTCGTCGTGCTGATGGCAAGCCTGATTGTCTGGGAAAGCTCGCCGGTCGTCATATCCCCTTTGTCCGCCAGCCATTGCAGCGCGACGAACTGCGGTGCAGTAATCGGGTACTGCAGGAGGATCTCCCGTCCTTTTTGCTTGATGATTGCAGAAATATGCCGCAGCTCCTTCTCGATTGCTGCAATTCTTTCCGCTGTCAGTGTGTCGTGCACCATACATTCCTCCTGCTATGCTTATATTAGTTTATTCCTGCGTAAATATTTTGCGAGTTGTTTCTTATATGGCAAAGCGACCATGATATACAGCGTGTCGCCAGCTTTGATGACTGTCTGTCCATTCGGCGAGATGATCTCACCGCTGCGCAGGATGGCATTGATCAATGTCGTCTCCGGGAAATTGAGATCCTCCAGCCGTTTGCCGGTGATCTCATTCAAATCCGTTGGTTTATATTCTACCATCTCGAGATTGTTCCGTCCCATGCTGATCAATTCAAGCGTTTCTATCTCATTCGTGGTCGGCGGCTCCACCAATTTCAGCTTCGCCGCAAGCGGTGTGACAGTCGAGCCCTGCAATACAGTCGATAACAGGACGACGAAGAAGACAGCATTGAAGATGAGCTGGCTGTTCTCGATTCCGGCGATGAGCGGAAAGAGTGCAAGTACAATCGGTACGGCCCCTTTAAGCCCGGCCCACGAGATGAACAGCTTCTCTTTTGCTGTGTATTTGAAGCGAATCAATGACAGGAAGGTTGCCAGCGGACGAGCCAGGAATATCAAAACAAGCGACAGCAGGAAGCCTTTGATCATGAGGCTGGGTGTGAATAATTGCGTCGGAAACACAAACAATCCCAACAAAACGAACATGCAGATCTGCATGAGCCAGCCGAAGCCCTCATTGAAGCGGATGATGGATCGGCGATATGTAATTTCCGCATTCCCGATATAAAGCGCGCTCACATATACCGCCAATAATCCGGAAGCATGGATGATGGACGTAAATCCATAACTTATCAAAGCGAAAGCAAGCGCAAACAACGGGTAAAGGCCGCTCGTATCCAAGTTGATCCGATTGATTGCCGTCACGGCGATATATCCAATGAGCAGCCCCATCGCAGCACCTGCTCCCATTTCCCAGATAAAGCTGCCGATCATGCTGACCACATTGGAACCATGGCCGCTGATCAACTCGATACAGGTGATCGTCAGGAACATCGCCATCGGATCATTCGTGCCGGATTCTGCTTCCAGTGTCGCGGCAAGCTTTTCTTTGACATTCTGTCCCTTGAGGACAGAAAACACTGCCGCTGCATCCGTCGATCCGACGATCGATCCAATGAGGACGGATTCCAGCCATGTCAGATCGAAGATATAATGAGCCGCCACAGCGACGATGGCCGCTGTCAGCAATACACCGATCGTTGCCATCGTCATGGCAGGGGCAAGTGCCGGCTTCATCGAATGCCAATTCGCGTGGAGACCGCCTTCGAATAAAATGACAATCAGGGCAAAAATACCGATTGCCTCCGCCAAATGGGCATTATCGAAATAAACAAGACCAAAGCCATCGCTCCCGACGATCATCCCGACCGCGATGAACAAGACAAGCGCCGGGACACCAAGCCTCGTCGAAAACTTCGTCACCACGACACTTACAACAAGCAGCAGCGCGAAGAGAAAAATAAATTGATTGGTAATCATATAATCATGCATGTACATCCCCCTACAAGGTGTCGATCAATTTCTGACTTCTTTATCCTATCCTCAATTTTACCGTTAAAAACACGCAACTGCATGTATTTCGCCCTGACCGAACCTTTTCATACAAAAACCGACTCACCCGAGTCGGCCTTCCCCCAGCTCTATTCACTTAAACAAAGGACTGAGCGTATACGATCGAAATAACTCCGAGAAGGATGATAGCGGCAATTCATGATAGGGAATGGCCCTGCATCCATTGATGCTGATCACCAAGCATTTCTGCACATCATCATATCTGCTGACGACCGTATTTCCCTTTTTCATCGCCCACCTTTCAAAATCCGCCGGCGGAGAGCTTCCCAGCTGTTCTGCCTGGAATTGCGCGATGCTGCATTCCACATCGCTGTAATGCGAAGCCACTTCCGCAAGCGTCAAATGATGCTTCTCGGCAATCGGCGTCATGACAATGACATCATCTTCATCGGCCATATAATACGCTCCCGCTTCCGTGACTTGAACAAGAGCATCCCGGACATCCTGGTAAAGCTGCCGCTGCAAAGCAGGCAGTGACGCGATGACAGGAGCGACAGACGGACTTTTCACAATTTCCATGGAAAACCCTCCTTTTCTGTACAGTTTCGACAGAATTGGAGGGATACCTGCAATTCCCAAGCAAAAACCGGCTATGACAGGCCGGTTTCATACAGTGGATATAATAAATAATCTAATACGGAAAGTTACTTTTCTTATTCTCCGTCCCCTCCGCCATCGGAACCCCCGCCATCATAGGAAGGACTGCTCGGACCAGCATCATAGGATTGGGAGCTTAGATCTGTATCATGATATCGCTTATGGCCGCCATCATTTTCGGAATCCACCATCATCATCGAAGTATATAAGGAAACATCGCCATCTTTATCAGATTTACTTTTTGATTGGTGCCTGTTTTCCTGTCTGGATAAATCGGAATTTTTCCCTTTTTTCTTTGGAAGCAGCGCTAATAGGATGATGATAAGTACAATTAGCGGTGCAATGATCCATAAAAGAATAGCAATCAACTCCTCTGCTAAAATAGTATGACACCATGGTAAATAACGAAATTAAAAACCCCCTCCAGCATAACATAGAACCAGCGCTATCCATTTGCCAAGAAGCTCTTGGCAGCTTTCTTACATGGATCCAATTCGAAAATCTTTTTAGCAGGAGCAAGTGTGTCTTGCTCGCTGCCTGCTTTATCTTGCACGTCATGTAAAAACAAGATAGGCTAAGTATTCTGTCGCTGGTGAGCAATTTCATACTGCACCCCGTACCTTTTGAAGCATTTTTTAAAGAATCTCCATGCTCTTTTCTTCTTTAGATCAAAAAACACCTGTAAAAATACAAGTGTTTAAAATTGAGCATCTCTATTTCATTTGCTTTTAAGCGTTTCTCTGCTTGTGTATAATTGGATAAATTTAAAAGTGAGGATGTAGATGATGATCATTCCCAACAAACTAAAAAAAGGTGACGAAATCCGAATCATTGCACCCAGCCGCTCTCTAAGAATCTTGTCTGGGAACGGCATTCAAACAGCAGCCAAACGGCTTCAAGCTTTAGGCTTTCATGTCACATTCGGTAAAAATGTCGAAGTGTGTGACTTACAAGATTCTTCTTCCATTGAACAACGCTTGGAGGATTTGCACGAAGCCTTTGCTGACAAGAATGTGAAAGCAATTCTAACGGCAATTGGCGGATTCAATAGCAATGAGTTATTGCCTTATGTAGATTATGCATTACTAACGGAAAATCCCAAAATATTATGTGGATTTAGTGATATTACAGCACTTGCAAATGCCATAAGTGCAAAATGCAATTTCATTACATATTCCGGACCGCACTTTTCAAGTTTCCAAATGGATGGGTTACAAGCATACCAAACAGCTTATTTCAAGAAATGCCTGATGGAAGGGCAATCCTTTGAACTGCAGCCTTCGAATGAATGGAGTGATGATGTTTGGTTCCTGGATCAGGATGATCGCACGTATGAGGAAACGGAATGGAAGGTTTATGCAAGCGGAAGCACAACAGGAACATTGATTGGAGAGAACCTTTGTACTCTCAATCTGCTGCAAGGAACCGAATACATACCCGATATCCAAGAACGTATCTTATTCTTAGAAGACGATGAATTGACTACCCCTGAAACTTTCGCTAGAGATTTAACATCCTTGCTCCAAACAAGCAAAAGCATAAAAGCACTTTTGTTAGGACGTTTTCAAAAGAAATCAAATGTATCCGAAAAGCAGCTTCATTTTATTTTGGATAAACACCCGCAATTAAAAAACATACCCGTTATTTATGATATGGATTTCGGTCATACACAGCCAATAATGACCTTGCCTATTGGAGGAGAGATACGTATAGATACCAAAAATATGCGATTAGAAGTCCATGAATTTTAAGAGTAACGATCATTGCGTTACCCCAGTTACAGCAAAACCTGCTCATTTTTCAATAGCGTGTTCTGGATTTTTGTCTAGCCATGATACTGCAGAGCATACAAACACCATATCACACCAAACAAAAACCGACCATTACAGTCGGTTTTAATTAGCTGCTCAGCAGACCATTGTTCTCTATATGCATACAGACAGCTATGTCAGTCGACAGGCAGAGCCCATGCCTGTCAGAGCTTCAGTTCCCCCATGCGAAGGAGCTCCACTACAGCCTGAGACCGTCCCTTTACTCCCAGTTTCTGCATCGTATTAGATATGTGGTTACGTACTGTTTTTTCTGAGATAAACAGCTCTTGGGCGATTTCCTTGGTTGTCTTATCCTGAACCAATAGTTCAAAGACTTCTTTTTCTCGTTTGGTGAGTAATTGTTTTGGCCTGTAGTCATTATCCTTCAAAAGTTAACCCCTCCTTGCTCTCTTCAGGGTTGCTGCGTCAGGTATTTATTTAGTCCATGTAGCTTATGTAAACCGACGCCGGAGGGTGAACGGATTTCGCGAATTGTTCGCGATTGTTTGACGGAGAAGTGACGGAACTAACGTTGCTAAGATATTAGCAAGTACCACTTTTGAATGGATTTGCATATTAGGTATCACTTCCCCACCACCTAAATTAGCTTCGTCAAACTTAACCAATTACTTTCCCTCTTTTCTGACCAACGCTCTTTCTTCATCCAATCCAAGATGTATTCCCTTGCGCTAATCATGCTGCTAACTTTTCTTATGGAGCCTTACTTAGAATCTGAATGTACGCTGCAAAGGTCATTCTCGATAGTGACTTAAACATATTGCGTTCCATACATTCCACAAAAAGATAAATATACAAATTTATAATATATATAGTGCGTTTTATCTATTAATGGTATATAATGCATTTTGGTAAGTTTATATAACTATTTATTTTATTCCTTTTCATGAATATAGATCTATATTCCTTCCATTTGATTAGTTATATTAACTTACTCACTATCAAAGAAAGGAGTAACTTTATGAGCAGAACTACAGAATTCGTATTAGGCCTAATCGGAGGTATACTAGGGTTCTTCGGGGCAATTTTCGCTTTATTTATCGGCAGCGTCGATGCTGCTTTTAGCGAAACCGGTACAAGTTCACTTACCGGGTTGGGATGGTTTGCCTTCTTATTCTCAACTCTTGCTATCATTGGTTCAATCGTCGTTAAATCAAAACCAAAATTTGGCGGTATTTTACTTTTAATCTCGGCAGTCGGAGGACTAATCAGCATCTCTTTCTTCTATTTAATTTCTGCCGTATTAATCGCTATCGCAGGTTTAATGGGCGTATTCAGAAAGAACAAAAACGTAAAGCAAGCCGCTTAAAACCATACATACAAAATGGGTTTATAATTTGAGAAAGTTACTAGGTCTTAGTCTACTTTTGGCACTGACGCTAGCTCTTGCAGCTTATGGTTCTGCCGAAAATGTATATACAGGATCTGACTCAGCTAAAGCTGAATCATCTGAAAAAGAGAAAACAACTGAATCCGAGGATACTTCCAAGAAAATCGACGTATCTGATCAATCCATGACTGCTGCCGGATTAAAGGTCGGTCTAGGTGATATCAAAATTCTTGAAGATAAAATTCAAGTTGGTATCAACGTAGAAAACACCAATTCTGACGCAGTGAGTTTTTATCCAGACATGGATTCCGCCGTTATTGGCGATATGCAAGTAGATGCCAATATGGTCATGACAGATGGGGATATCAGTGGCGATATCCTAGGCGGAAAAACAATCGATCCAGCATCCGTTAAAGAAATCAAACTAATCCTTGGAGATGTAACATCTGCAGACTATTTGACAACCGAGCCAGTCGAATTTACAGTTACAGTACAGTAAAAAAGCCCCCTGGGGCTTTTTTTCTCTAATAGCCATAAGGAGAGGGCAGTCATGCACTCTGGTGCTTATGATATATTTTATGTCTTTGATCTCCCTCTGACTCAGGCATTACATCTCAAAAGAATACTCTCTTTCCACCTTACAAATTCTTACATTATAATTTTTATACCATATCGCTTTCCCCTTTTCTTGTGCCGCCACATGGGCTGCGTTTTCCTTCCAGCTCTTGATATCATCCAGCGATTTCCAATACGAAACCGTTATTCCCAACCCGCTATCCCGTGCACTCTCCATTCCTAAAAAGCCCTTTTGCTTCGATACGAGATCTTCCATCACTTGTGCCATATGTCCATATCCATTGTCGCCTTCCGTTCTTTGGGATGTGAATATGACTGCATGATACGGTGCTTGTGCTCTTTTCTCTTTACCAGTCATCGTTTATCCTCCCTTAGTTTTCTTCTCTACTGCTGTCAGCACCATTCCTATACCTATTAAAAACAAAAAAATCGATCGTACTGGGGAGATGAGGGTCTCCCCCTTCATTCAGGCTTCAGCAAGGGTACGAGATTATAAATATCGCTCAGTCTATTTAAAAAGGTGCTTAATTGCAGCTCTTTATCACAACTCACTTCCTGCTATACCATTCAGGAATTATGCTGCTAAAGTAATCATGATCTTTCAGGACATCAAGTGAGTAAGCAAGAAGCAGATCAAAGTGGCTTTGGCTCCTTTTCTTTCCCCATACCAGTGCTGATACGATGTGGGTTGCACTATAAAAAGAATATAGTTCCCAGAATGAATCTTGTATAAGCTGTCCGTCATGATAACCATCCAATATACCATTTGTAAACTCTGTACTCACTCGCTTTGAAAAGAAGCCCAGCTTTTGCAGATCATGTATCGGGTCTCCCCAGTCCATCCTCTGAAAATCAATTATCCCTGAGAAGCATTTATTATGTATTAAGAGATTGGAGGGATGAAAATCATCATGCTGAAACATATTCGGCCTGTCTTTCATAAGATGAAGGTTGGTTTCGATATACATTTGAAGGATGTCCATTATGTTTTGGTCCAGATTTAATTTTCCAAACTCCAGCATATAATTTTTAATTTTATTCGATTTTACGTCATACCAAGGTGGCTGGTGTAATGGGGCGGATAATGCATGGAGCTTCTTTAGTTCACTTCCTGCCGACACTCCTGCGGCATATTGTTCTTCTTTCGTCAGCTTGCTTAACCCAGCCTCTGCATCGATCCCTGGCAGATAGGACAGAACCATATAAGCTTTCCGGAGGTCCTTTACATATCCAAATTCCAATCCTTTCGGGACGCATTCTGATAGCTCGCAAAGCCTGTTCAGAGTTAAAAATTCTGCCTCCCTTTCAGCTGCTTCTTCTATGGAAAATAATCTTAAAAGATATTTCCGACCGATTACATACTTCTGATCATAAGAAAAGCCCTTCTTTAATTCCATAATTTCGTTTGTATGCCTTAAGTATGAGATTGCCTCCTTTATGCGTGTATCCATTGTTCTCCCTCCAGAAAATCAGTTGAAACCACTCAACCACCAAAGTGCTTGGAGATCCATTCACTGTGTGTAGAACCGTATTCGATATTCAGCTTTATACGATTCCATCAAAATGCAGTTTCTTTAAAGCCGAGTTTCGAAGCGACCTCCTGCATTTGAGAATCTGTCAATTCGTCTCCATTTAACACGACTCCCGCCGGATTTCCCTTATTACGTTCTTTACTAAATGCATCATAATGATAAAAATTCTTTTATAGCCTCTTCACCCTAACTAAATTTTAACAGAAACTGGATTTGGTTCACTATTTTTCATGCAGAATAATAGTTAAATTAGTGCCCTAGGTTGTAGAGAAGCCTACATTGCGCTCTCTCTTTGTCCTTATTCAGCATCCAAATCCGAATCAATTCTCCTTTTATTAACAAAAATGGTTGCACATCTCTCCACCTTTGTATATATTGTATACATAGTACATATACAATATTATCATGAGTAAAAGGAGCGTAATCGAGAATGCATAGTACGGAAAAAGCCCCTACTTTACATCTGGCTAGGCGCTGGATAACCTACCTCGTTATTTTTCTTCTTGTCCAATTGGTCTTCTTTCTGGTCGATGGTACGTCCTGGGAGCCGAATATCAACGATGGCGACAGCTTCCTCCTAAGGATGTTCCGAAGTATTTTGGATTCAGCGCTTTTCACGGAATGGATCGCTCCATACTCCTATCCATATTTCAATATGGTAATGACCGTTCACATCCTTGCACTGCTAGTTGTGGCGATTGCGGATGTGAACAGAATACTTAACTCCAAAAAATGAAGAAGAGGGATCGGCATGCAAATCATTATTTCCAATAATTCAAAGGAGCCGATTTATGAACAGATTACAAATCAAATTAAATCGTCCATTTTATCGGGGGAGCTGCCGGAGGGTGCAGCCATACCTTCCATGCGCAAGCTGGCACAGGATTTACAAATCAGCGTTATAACGACGAAGCGGGCTTATGAGGAATTGGAAAAGGCAGGATTCATTTACTCCATTGTCGGCAAAGGCTCCTTTGTTGCGGAACAAGATTTAGACTTTATCAAAGAGAAAAAACTGAAAGTCATTGAAGAGCAGCTGCATGCTGTCATTGCAAATAGTCGGGAAATTGGTTTGTCCCTGGATGAATTGCAGCAGTTATTAAGGATTTTATACGAGGAGTGATGCAAATGGAGAATGTAGTGGAATTGGGCAATGTGTCAAAGAGTTACAAAGATTTCTCTATCAATGACATGAATCTGCAAGTGAAGCGCGGCTTTGTGCATGGCTTTATCGGTGCAAATGGTGCTGGTAAGTCAACGACGATCAAGATGATGATGAATCTGCTGCAGCCGGATGCCGGTGGAGTGAAGGTATTTGGGTTGGACTACAAGACACATGAGAAAGCCATCAAGCAACGAATTGGATTTGTCTACGATGACAATGTGTATTTCGAAGGTCTGCATTTAAAAGATATAAAACGTATTGTAGCTCCAGCGTACAAACATTGGGATGATGCATTATTCGCCCAATATGCGGAACAGTTTGAGCTTCCGCTCCATAAATCGATCAAACATTTCTCGAAAGGTATGCAAATGAAGGCATCCTTGGCGATCGCTTTATCCCATCATGCAGAGCTGATCATCATGGATGAGCCGACAGCAGGCCTGGATCCTATTTTCAGACGGGAGCTGCTCGGGCTTTTACAGGAAATAATGCTGGATGGGAACCGCACCATCTTCTTCTCCACCCATATCACCACAGATTTGAATCGCATCGCAGATTACATAGCCTTCATAAATCGGGGGGAATTAATTTTTAATGATTCCATCCACGACATAACGGAAAATTATGCGCTTGTCAAAGGAAGGACAGAGTTTCTGGATCGAGATACGGAAAAGGCATTCGTGCACATAAATCGTTTGTCAACAGGCTTTGAAGCACTGACGGAAAATGTGGATGCCGTGGCAGAAATTTTTGGGGACAGCGTGGTTATTGAAAGGGCCACACTTGAGGATATTATGTTTCATTTGAAAGGCGGTGTGCAGCGTGTTTAATTTAATCAGGCGGGACTTCATCATCCAGAAACGTCAACTGCTGCTCTATCTATTACTGATATTATTTTTTGTCATAGTGGGAAGACAGGATTCAGTTTTTATCTTTCTGCTTGCCAGTCTCATAATGCCCGTGAATATGATTGCTTATGATGAAAAACCGGAAACAAACATTTTATTGAATTCGATGCCTTATACGCGCTTCGAAATCATTGCTTCCCGCTTTCTCGGGACAATTGTTTTCATCATTTTATCTATCGGGGTGACGAGTGTTTTATTGTATGTTTTCAATAGGCCTTTTTCAATCGCAGATATTGCCATAAGCAGCAGTCTGGCCTTATTGCTGCTATCTTTTTACCTGCCGATGACTTATATCATGAAACCAGGTTATAGTTCCCCATTTGCATTGGTCAGCTTCCTGGTTTTGGCTGGTATCGTTCCTCCTATAGTATCCTACTTAGGAGAAAGGCTGACATCCGTAACGGATTTCCTTCTCGGTTTATCTATGCCAATCCTTTATACGAGCGCCCTGCTTCTTGGCATAGTCATTTACACAGCTTCCTGGGGTATCACTACATTCATTTATCGACGGAAAGCCTTTTAGTTGGTTCCTATCAAGATCACACTATAAAAAGCGTATTCAAGCCATCACTTGGATACGCTTCTTACTTTTCAAACACTTCCCTGCCAGAAATGGACTTTGTTTAATCACGGGCCGTATCGGGAATAACAGTAGGCAGACTTGTACGGAAAGCTGTTTGTTTCACAAATAAGGGGGGGCTTTTCCAATCCCTTTTAGCTTTCCTTACCCATTCTCATGGATTATCATTGAAGAAGTATGTTCATAAAGCAGTACATTTAAAGGGGAATCAGAATGAAAGACGAATTAAGATATATTGGTCGGAAGATACAGAAGAACAAGGACATCATAGCCGATTCTGTCCTGCAGAACCTCGATTCGAAGCTGAACCAGGAGCTTCGCATTTTATCCCTTCCAAAAGAAGAGTTATCCGAATTCAATGCAGAACTTGTTTTCAACATCGGTGCCATTCTTTTCGCGGAAGATAATAAGGAAGAAGTAAAACAGAACTTCCTTTGCTGGGGAGCCAGGGCCGGAAAGACCGCTACTGAAATGAATACCTCTTTGACTGCCACATTACAGTATGTATCCAGCTTCCGGAGCGTCATATGGAACATTTTCACAGAGGAACTGGAGGAACGCCATTTTGCTCCCATTACGATGCTTGACGTATCGAAGATCATCGACCCGATGCTGGAGATGGTCAGCTTTGAGATTGGCAAGCAGTTCGAGAGCCATAATACGAAGATGATGAATATTGCGTACAGTGCGCTGGAAGAACTGTCCGTTCCGGTCGTTCCAATTTTTGAAGGATTGGCAGTGATACCTATTGTCGGGGATATCGATACGCACCGTGCCCAGCTGATCATGGAAACAGCGTTGACACAGGGAAATGCCCTGGAACTGAATCATCTCGTTTTGGATGTTTCGGGTGTTGTGATGATCGATACGATGGTGGCCGACCAGATTTATCAAATTGTCCAGTCCCTTAAAATCAGCGGTATCGAAACGATCATCACTGGTATCCGACCGGAGATCGCCCAGACGATGGTGTCGCTCGGTTTGGATTTCAAATCACTCTCCACATTATCCAGCCTCAAGAATGCGCTGCATCTTTTAGGGTACGGCAAATTGGAAAAAAGCTGATCGTTCTCCGGTCAGCTCTTTTTCCATTTTTACCCCTCTTCAGAAATCCCACCCTGATACATTTAAGCCTCCTGGGCTTCATTCTTTATAAAAATATTTTACTAAATAGGTTAATAACCTCCGATTTCCGGGTAGATTATTACTATGTTTTCAATCTAAAACGGAGGGTTGCTTTATGCCGACCGAACCTATCGTCATCGATGCCATCATCGATGGCAAGAAACACAAAGCAGAGAAACAAGCCCCCCGCGAGAATCCGGCACATCCGGAGGAAATCGTCGGGTACGCACCATTGAATACGAGAGAAGAAACCATCCAAGCGATCGATGCAGCAGATGCAGCTTTCACCACCTGGCGGGAGACAACCTTCGATGATCGAATCGCCCGCATGAGACGCGCCATCCAGAAAATCAAAGATAAGACTCCGGAAATTGCAGCCCTTCTGTCACGGGAGCACGGCAAGGCATTGTATGATGCCGAAGGAGAGATTGGCGTTTCCTTGATGTGGATGGAATTTGCTTGCGATAATATTGCCGAGGCCCTCCAAAATGAGGTACAGGAGCATAGCGGCGGCAAAACGATCATCGCCCATGATGCAGTTGGCGTCGTCACTGCCATTTCCCCTTGGAACTATCCGATTTCGCTCTCCACCATCAAAATTGCGCCGGCGCTGCTTGCCGGAAATACGATGGTGCTGAAACCAAGCCCGCTGGCCCCTCTTGCGGTCAGCAAAATAACGGAGCTGATCGCCGATGAATTCCCGCCGGGTGTATTGAATCTGGTGCACGGCGAAGCCGAGGTTGGCGTAGAATTGACCTCTAATCCGAAGGTTGCCAAAATCGCTTTTACAGGCGGAACCGAAACGGCGAAGCATATCATGAAAGCTGCAGCCGATACGATCAAGCATATGACACTGGAACTCGGCGGTAATGATGCCGCCATCGTGCTGGATGATTTTGATGTGAATGACGAAAAGGCGATGCGGCGGCTTGTTATTTCGAATTTCCTGACAGCCGGGCAGATTTGTATGATTGCCAAGCGGGTATACGTACATGAATCCATTTTCGATCAGTTTATCGAAAAATACCGGGAAGCAGCCGATAAATGGATCCGAGTCGGAGATCCATTTGATGAAAGAGTCACGGTGGGTCCTGTCAATAACAAAAAGCAAATGGAATTTGTCCAGAGCCTGATCGATCAGAGCCAGCAAAAAGGCGCCGAAGTCATCAAGCTTGGAAAGATAATGGATGAAGAATTATATCAGCAGGGTTACTTTATGCAGCCCACGCTTGTGCTGGGTGCTGATTATGATGATCCAATCGTAGCGCAGGAACAGTTCGGACCTACCGTGCCCATCCTGCCCTTCAAGGACGACAAGCATGCCATTCAGCTTGCCAATAACAGCATTTATGGGCTGACCAGCTCGGTATGGGGCAAGGAAGAGCATGCCGTTGAAGTAGCGAAACACATCCAAGCCGGTACGACCATGATCAATACAGCTGCCATCCAGGGACTGGATGTCCGCTTCCCGTTCGGCGGCGTGAAGCAATCCGGAATCGGACGCGAATATGGAAAAGAAGGTCTTCTCGCCTATGCTGAAACGCATGTCATCAATATGCCAAAGACGTTGGATCTGCCATATATACCAGAATGAAAAAAGCAGTGCATCCGGTAAAGATGCACTGCTTTTTGCTCTTGTTAGCCGGCGTTTTCCTTCGTATCATAAGGATAGCTACAGCTATGAAGGAGCATTCACAACATGAAAAATACGATACATAGTACAATTTGGCTGATCATCTCCTTGTTTTTGATCAGTGCATGCGGAACAGCCAATACCTCAAATGAGCATCCGGATTCGAAGACACAGGCAACGACGACGTCCGGAACGACAGATAGAGCCGAAGTTTCACTGGTGAGGATCGTGGATGGGGACACCATCAAAGTGAATTACAATGGTCAAGAAGAAACAGTCCGCTATTTACTCATCGATACCCCCGAGACGAAGGCACCAAACAAATGTGTGCAGCCTTACGGGAAAGAAGCTTCCAAACGAAACGAAGAATTGGTGACGAATGCAGATAAACTGGAGCTGGAGTTCGATGTAGGGGAAAGAATGGACAAATATGGACGGCTGCTTGCTTATGTTTACGCAGATGGAGTAAGCGTCCAGCAGACCTTGCTCGAGGAAGGATTGGCACGGGTGGCTTATGTGTATCCGCCAAATACGCGATATCTTGATGCATTCGAGGAAGCCGAAGCATCTGCCAAAAACAAAGGTGCTGCAGTTTGGAAGCAAGACGGATATGCTACGGAACGCGGCTTTGACGGCTGTGCCACCAATCAGGATACCTCTGATGCACCAAATGAGGACAACTCAAATGAATCAGCGAACTTTGCCAATTGCACGGAATTGAGAAAAACATACCCTGATGGTGTACCAAGCACCCACCCTGCTTATCAGCGCAAGTTTGACCGGGATAAGGACGACTATGCTTGTGAATGAGGATTGATCCTAGCGCTGATTGCGATCAAACAGGTACACCTTATCCGATTCACGCAGTTTTCTACGGATGACATACCGATTGCTATCATTTATAGTGGACATGAATAATCTAAAAGGAGTGTACATATGAGCAAAACAGCATATTGGAAAGAAAACTGGCTGCAGCACCGCAATGTATTGATCAGCCTGCTGGACCAAATCGAAGATGGCCATCTTGATTTCAAGCCATGGGAAGATGCGATGACACTTCGCGACCTGGTACTTCACATAGTCGGATCGAATGACATGTTCGTGAATATGGTAAAAACAGAAACAATGACGGCACCGGAGCTTCCCGAAGTCCATACGATGGACGACCTGAAGAAAGCCGTTCAGCATTTCACGGATCAGACCATACAAGCCTTTGATAAGGTCACAGATGAAGAATTGGCTTTGCAAAATGAAGCAAAAATCCCCGGTATGCAAGGCAAAAAAGAACTCTATCTGCAGGCTATGTATGATCATGAGCTGCACCATAAAGGACAGCTATTCCTTTACGCTCGCCTGGTCGGAGCAACTGACCTGCCTTTCTTCCGCTAAGAAAGCGGCCTTGCAGACAATCGCTGCAAGGCTGCTTTTTATTTTTTCAAAAAACCGCTATACATGCGAGAAATAAGGATGATCTCTGCTGCCTGACCAAGGCAGCCAGCATGTTGTGTTGGATACAAATGTGATAGAGAATCTAATCCAGGTAAGCAGCCGGTATAGCCTCTTCAAAAGTTTCAACTCCTTGCCTGCTTATTTTATATGCGGGGGTATTCCTCCTGGAACAGATTACATGAATCAACTGTTCATCCACGAAATGCAGGGCGGCACCGTCATCCACCCCGTATCCTTCTTTCATGGTCCCTTTCCCGATGGCCTCCAAATATGCCGGCCTCCGCTTTATCTCGCCATCAAAATGCGGACAGATACTGCCCGATAGCATACCTAACCCCTCTATTGCATACAGCGGTCCATTCAATGGATCTGTCACACCATCTTCAAACCAGCAATTAGCCCCTGCACTAATCCCCGCCAGGATCACGCCATTTTGATAAGCTTCGGCTATTATCCCATCCAACTCCCATTCCTGCCACAATACCAGCAAATTCCGCGTACTGCCTCCACCGACATAGAGAATATCCTGTTCCAACACAAAATCATGCAGATTCTGAAACAACGGCTCAAATAAAGACAGATGACAAGGTTTGCATGTAAGCCGACCGAATGCTTCATAAAAACGCCGGATATACTCCGGCTTATCGCCGCTGGCTGTCGGAATGAAGCAAATTCTAGGTTCTTTTTCCTCACTTTGCGAAAGAATATATCGATCAAGTGCCAAGTTGTCCGGCTCCATTGAAAATCCTCCGCCGCCAAGGGCAATGACCTGCCGTTTCACTGAACTCCCCTCCTCCATATGCATAAACTGCAAGCAAACAACGAAACCAGCAGCTGTGAGTGGCGTCGAATGACCAGCCGAATCTCCACACTGCCGTCTGCTCAAATCCTCCATCCGCAGCGTCTGTTTCTCCCAGCATACGAATGAAGCCCTCCTGCTTAGTCGAAATTTCTTATGCTCACCCTATCATAAATCCAACTCATGGGAAATAATTCCTTGCTAAACTAATGCCATTAGTTTATAGTTTAACTAATATCATTAGTTTGGAGTGTGATTCATGCGTATTCGTAAACAAGATAGTTTATATCAGCTTACTTTCATGCCTCGTTTATTTCCAGTGAACTGTTATTTAATTGAAGAAGAAAACGAATTGACATTGGTTGATGCTGCCCTGCCTTCCTCCGTATCATCC
Source organism: Terribacillus sp. 7520-G (assembly GCF_002271665.1). Taxonomy (NCBI): domain Bacteria; kingdom Bacillati; phylum Bacillota; class Bacilli; order Caryophanales; family Bacillaceae; genus Terribacillus; species Terribacillus sp. 7520-G. The sequence goes on from NZ_NQFP01000021.1 coordinate 21,485, forward strand.
ATTCTTTCAGCCGCCCGTACAATCGGAAAACCGATTACCAGGATCGTGCTGACACACGCACATTCGGACCATATCGGCGCTTTGGACGGCTTGAAAGCTGCCTTGCCTGATGTGAAGGTCATGCTGTCAGGGATGGAGTGGGATATACTCCACAATAAAGAGAAAACAGCAGAGGGGCTTCCGATCAAAGGCAGCTATCCAAAAGATATCAGGACAAAACCAGATGATCTCTTGAACGAAGGTGATCGAGTCTGCTCACTTGAAGTCATTTCCTCCCCCGGGCACTCACCAGGTATGCTGGCATTTGTCGATCGTCGGAATGGCGCGCTTCTTGCCGGAGATGCCTTTCAGCTCCGCGGAGGAATGGCAGTCTCCGGGGATGTCAGATGGCGATTCCCATTCCCTGGCTGGGCAACTTGGAATAAGGAGTGCGCGATTCAATCTGCCAGGAAGCTGGCAGACTTAGAACCTACTATCCTGGCGATTGGACATGGCGATCTACTGCACAGCCCGGCAGCCAAAATGAACGAAGCAATCCTGCTTGCTGACAAAGGGACAAGACGTCATGCCTAAAATGCATCTCACAAAAACTGACATTCTAGATGCCGCACTTTCTTTAGCAGAGCAGCACGGCTATGAAGCTGTCACCATGGCAAACATTGCCCGATCCCTGACAATCAAACCGCCCTCCCTGTACAACCACTTCAAAAACCTAGAGGAGATCAAGCAGGCAATGGCTGAAGCTTCCCAAAAGCAACTGTATGAGGCTTTGAAAGGTACAGAACAGACGGCACAGCCAATGCTGTCACTCGCAAAGGCGTATGTGACTTTCGCGAATACCAATCCCGGGTTGTATGCTGCTTCCCTGCCAGGCGGTAATGGGGAATATGCAAATGCTCTCGTTCAACTCGTCGGAGCCGCCCTTCAATCTTATGAGTTGGAAAATGAAAAAAAGATCCATGCAATCCGCGGCTTCAGAAGTATGCTGCATGGATTCGTCGACTTGATTAATCGAGATGGATTTAAGCTGGACGTCGGCTTGGAAGCATCCCTTGAAGAAGTGGTTGATATATTCGAACGCGGTTTAAGCTCGTAATCCCTTGGTTATTGGAGCCGATCCAAGTTGCATTTTTGGATGACAGGGAATCCCGACTGGGCAGTAAACTCTGAATATCGTCTTGCTTGCCTACTCTCAGTGATTGAAATTAACATGAAGCATGATTGACTCTTCGTGAAACGTACTGCAATATAAAAGCCCGATCAAAGCAAAAACGGAACTCTATATAAGAGTTCCGTTTTGTTATTATAATTTCTCAATAGTTCGAATCGCTTCCGAAGAAGTTCTTGAACGACTGGATATTTGTCGCACGGTTCATTTCGGCGATGGATGTGGTCAATGGAATACCTTTCGGGCAAACCTGCACACAGTTCTGTGAGTTACCGCAGCTGCCGATGCCTCCCTCACCCATCAGTGCTTCCAGACGTTCTGCTTTATTCATCGCGCCAGTCGGATGGGCGTTGAACAAGCGCACTTGGGAAATCGGGGCCGGTCCGATGAAATCGGATTTGTCGTTTACGTTCGGGCAAGCTTCCAGGCACACACCGCAGGTCATGCACTTGGAAAGCTCATAGGCCCATTGCCTTTTCTTCTCTGGCATACGCGGACCAGGACCAAGATCATACGTACCGTCAATCGGCACCCAAGCCTTCACTTTTTTCAAGCTGTCGAACATCTGGGAACGGTCGACTGCCAAATCACGGATGATCGGGAACGTGGACATCGGCTCTAAACGGATCGGCTGCTCCAATTTATCGATCAGTGCTGCACAGGATTGCCTTGGTTTACCATTGATGACCATGGAACATGCTCCACAGACCTCTTCCAGACAGTTCATATCCCAATAGACCGGGGTCGTTTCCTTCCCTTCCGCATTCACCGGGTTTCTCCGTATCTCCATCAATGCAGAGATGACGTTCATATTCTCCCGGTATGGCACCTTGAACGTTTCTTCATAAGGAGCGCTGCTCGGATCATCCTGACGGGTCACAATCAGTGTAATCGTCTCTTGCTTCGTTTTCGTCGCTTCCATTATGCTTTTGCCTCCTTCGCTTTCGCTTGGCTGTAGTCGCGTTTTCTCGGCTTGATATAGGAAGTATCGACATCTTCGTAATAGATATCTGGCGAATTGGAGGATTCGTCATATCTGGCCATCGTCGTTTTCAAGAACTCCTCGTCATTCCGTTCCGGGAATTCCGGTTTATAATGGGCGCCGCGGCTCTCATTGCGCTGATATGCACCGATCGTCATCACTCGGGCCAAGTGCAGCATATTCTTCAGCTGGCGGGTGAACATGACGCCTTGGTTGCTCCATAGCGATGTATCGTGGATATTGATATTGTTCCAGCGCTCCTGCAGCTCCTGCAGCTTATCATCCGTTTTAAGCAGTTTGCTATTTTCCCGGACCACGGTCACATTATCCGTCATCCATTCCCCCAGCTCACGGTGCAGCTTGTACGCATTTTCCTTGCCGTCCATTTTGATCATCTTATCGAATGCAGCCTGCTCTTTGGCAAGAGCATCATCGAACAGCTTGCTGGAAAGATCATCTGCATGCTTATCCAGACCCTCGATATATTTGATTGCATTCGGTCCGGCAACCATTCCGCCATAGATCGCCGACAGAAGGGAGTTTGCGCCGAGGCGGTTGGCACCATGCTGGGAATAATCACATTCGCCGGCTGCAAAGATCCCTGGTATATTCGTCATCTGATCATCGCTGATCCAAAGTCCGCCCATGGAATAATGCACTGCCGGGAAGATTTTCATCGGTACCTTGCGCGGATCGTCCCCCGCGAATTTTTCGTAGATCTCGATGATTCCGCCCAGTTTGATATCAAGCTCTTTCGGATCCTTATGGGACAGGTCGAGATAAACCATGTTCTCCCCATTGATGCCGAGCTTCTGATTCACGCAGACATCGAAGATTTCCCTTGTCGCGATATCACGTGGCACAAGGTTGCCGTATGCTGGATATTTCTCTTCAAGGAAGTACCAAGGCTCCCCATCCTTATACGTCCATACACGACCGCCTTCCCCGCGGGCGGATTCACTCATCAGACGTAGCTTATCGTCACCAGGGATGGCCGTAGGGTGGATCTGGATGAACTCTCCATTCGCATAAATTGCACCTTGCTCGTATAAAGCACCGGCCGCAGAGCCTGTGTTGATAATCGAGTTTGTCGACTTACCGAAGATGATACCAGGACCACCTGTCGCCATGATGACGGCATCTGCCCTGATTGCGCGCAATTCATGGGATTGGATGTTCTGGGTCAGGATACCGCGTCCGACACCTTCTTCATCGATGATGGCGTGGACGAATTCCCAACCCTCGTATTTCGTAACAAGCCCGGCTGTCTCATGACGCCGCACCTGCTCATCGAGCGCATATAAGAGCTGCTGACCAGTCGTCGCACCGGCATAAGCTGTCCGGTGATATTGCGTGCCGCCGAATCGGCGGAAATCCAGCAGCCCCTCCGGTGTGCGGTTGAACATGACGCCCATCCGGTCGAGCATATGGATGATGCTTGGCGCTGCTTCACACATCCCTTTGACGGGTCCTTGGTTGGCAAGGAAGTCCCCGCCGTACACCGTATCATCGAAATGCTCCCAGGTGGAATCCCCTTCCCCTTTTGTATTCACGGCTCCATTGATGCCCCCTTGGGCACATACGGAGTGCGAGCGTTTGACCGGAACGATGGATAACAAATCTACATGAACGCCGGCTTCTGCTGCTTTGATGGTCGCCATCAAGCCTGCCAGACCCCCGCCGACAACAACTATATTTCGTTTACTCATATCTTTAAGTCCCCTCTCTTAAAGCTGCTTTCTTATACTCCCATGCTGAATGCCAGCAGTGAGCGCACCCCCAAATACGTTACGCCAAGGAACACAAGCAGCGTCGCATATGTCGCGATTCGCTGGGAACGCGGAGAAACCGTGATTCCCCAAGTAACCAGGAAGCTCCATAAGCCGTTCGCGAAATGGAACGTCGTGGAAATGACGCCGATCAAGTAGAACCAGAAGAAGAATGGCTGCGTCAGGATGGCCTCCATGAAATCAAAATCAATCGTTTCCTGGGTAAAAATCGTCATGACCCGGGTTTGATAAACATGCCATGCAATGAAAATCAATGTCACGATACCCGTGATCCGCTGCAGCAGGAACATCACGTTCCGGAAATATCCGAATCTCCTTGTATTGTTCTTGCTTGTCAGCACGATGTACACACCGAGAATGGCATGATACAGGATCGGTATGTAGATGACCACCCATTCAAGCACGAAGCGGAATGGCAGGTTATGCATGAAACTGGCAGCAGTGTTGAAGCTGCCGCTTCCATATGCAGCGAAATGGTTGATCACCAAATGCTGGATAAGGAAGATTCCGATTGGAAGCACTCCCAACAACGAATGAAGCCTGCGGTAGAAAAACTCTCGATTCTCGTTCATACGTACCCCCTCAGTAGCTCTCTGAATTAACAGAATGATTGCGTTTTCATAACCGATTAAAAATAAAATCGATCGAAAACCGAATCCGTTATTAACAATATTATTGTATAACTATCAAAATTAGGCGTCAAGAAAACGCTTTAAAAAATTTACTAATCTATTTTTTTATTTTTTATAATCCGTGCGGCTCACAGCGAATCCTGTCAGTTTCCTAAACATTGCCCATTCAGCTAAAAGCATTGGCAGTTTACCTGGTTTTCGTGTTAAAGTGAGTAAAGATACTTTGTAATTGCAACAAGGCGGGAAAGGAAGACATGCATGCAAAAGAAAATGCAACAATTCGACAAGGATTATATGGAGCAGCTCATCACCCACGGAGCCGGCCATGATATATTGCGTTTTGTCAGTATACCAGACTTATTAGGTGAGGACGCTTCCTCCATCCTTTATGTGATGGGCAAGAAGCTGGCGCGGCAAGTAAAGCCGGCATCGCTGGAACAAGTCGAGGACTTTTTCATTCAGATGGGCTGGGGAAATTTGAACCTTGTCAAGCAAAAGCGTCACGAAATGACATTCGAACTCTCTGGAGCTCCAGTCATACATAGATGGGAAGTCGGTCTCGGTCAGGAATACCGGATGGAAGCTGGATTCCTCGCTGCCAGCATCGAGCAGATCAAGGAACTTTTTTGTGAATGCGTGGATGAGAACGTGCCGAAGAAGGAATATGTCCAATTCAATGTCTATTTTGCCAAAGAAGATTGAAAAAAGGCATCTGCAGAAGCAGATGCCTTTTTTATTGCTGATGGATCAGGTATTTGCAATCCTTTTAACAAAAAGAAACTAGACCCTGTTTCCAAGGTCCAGTCCTATTCACCTTCCGTTTCGGGAGGATTGTTCAAATGGTTCAAGATGACTTCTGCCGTAGGTGCAGGTATACCGAGCTTGGTGATTTCATCGACCGATGCTTCTTGAATGGCAGTGACGGATTTAAAATGACGCATGAGCAACCTTCTGCGCTTCTCGCCCACACCCGGGATATCATCCAGCTTCGATTTGATTGCGCTCTTTCCGCGCAGCTGGCGGTGGAAGCTGATGGCGAAGCGGTGGACTTCATCCTGGATGCGCTGTACCAGATAAAAATCCTGGGCATTCCGATCAAAATCGACGACTTCCGGCGGGTCGCCGTACAGCAACTCACTGGTCCGGTGCTTGTCATCCTTGGCAAGGCCGCAAACCGGTATATCCAGTCCCAGTTCGTCTTCCAGAACTTCAATGGCAGCGCTCATCTGCCCTTTGCCTCCATCGATGACAATCAAATCTGGAAGCGGCAAATCATCCTGCAGCACCCGCTTATAGCGTCTGCGGATGACTTCACGCATCGTATCGTAGTCATCCGGCCCTTTTACATCCCTTATCTTGTACTTACGGTATTCCTTCTTGTCCGGACGGCCATCGGTGAAGACGATCATCGCCGAAACCGGATCGGTGCCTTGGATGTTGGAATTGTCAAAAGCTTCGATGCGGTGCGGTGTCGCAATGTTCAGTTTCTCGCCCAGCGATTCAACCGCTTTGATCGTCCGATCCTCATCGCGCTCTATAAGGGAGAATTTCTCTTTGATTGCGATTTTGGCATTCTTTCCGGCAAGCTCCACAAGCTCTTTTTTCCGGCCGCGGTATGGAATGGCTACATCCGTTTCCAGGAGCTGCTGCAAGCCTTCCGCATTCGTCCCTATCGGTACAAGCACTTGCTTTGGCAGCAAGTGGTTTTGATGCAGATAAAAACGTCCGACGAATGTAAGGAAGGTTTCCTCTGGTTCATCGAAGAACGGGAACATGCTCACATCGCGTTCGATGAGCTTCCCTTGGCGGATGAAGAATACCTGCACACACATCCAGCCCTTGTCATAGGCAAAGCCGAATACATCACGGTCTGTCTGATCCGTCGTTGTCATCTTTTGCTGCTCCATGACGGATTCGATATGCTGGATTTGATCGCGCAGCTCCTTGGCCCGTTCAAAATCGAGCTCTTCGGCAGCTTCCTGCATCTTCTGCTGCAGGTCCTTTTTGATCTGATGGTGGCCGCCGTTCAGGAAGGTCGTGATATTCTGCACGATGTTGCGGTTTGTTTCCTGTGAGACAGGATAGACACACGGTCCCAGGCATTGGTGCATGTGGTAGTACAGACAGACTCTATCCGGCATCGTATTGCATTTACGCAGCGGGTACAGTCTATCCAGCAGCTTCTTGGTCTCCCTGGCTGCGATGACGTTCGGATACGGACCAAAGTATTTGCCTTTATCTTTTTTCACTTTTCGCGTCACCAGCAAGCGCGGCTGTTCTTCTGCTGTGATCTTCAAATAAGGATATGTTTTATCATCCTTCAACAGGATGTTATATTTCGGATCATATTTCTTGATCAGATTCATTTCAAGGATGAGTGCTTCGATTTCGGAGGAGGTGACAATATATTCGAAATCCACGATCTCTGCAACGAGCCTCTGGGTCTTGCGGTCGTGTGCCCCGGTGAAATAGGACCTGACCCGGTTGCGCAGGAGCTTGGACTTCCCTACATAAATGACCGTCCCATTTTTATCCTTCATCAAGTAACAGCCAGGCTGCGGCGGCAGAACAGCGAGTTTATCAGTGATCGTCTTGTTCATTCGCTTTCCCCTTCTACTAGTGCTTTACATAAAGGAACCCTTGCTACAGGATTGTAACAAGGGATCTCAAGTTCTTACTTACGCGTGTTTGTTGACAAGCTCCACAAGTGCTTCTTTCGGCTGGTAGCCGATCACTTGATCCACGACTTCGCCATCTTTGAAAAGAAGCAGTGTCGGGATGCTCATCACACCGAATTTACCGGCAGTTGCTTGGTTTTCATCGACGTCAAGTTTTACGATTTTGACTTTATCGCTCATTTCACCGTCGATTTCTTCCAATACTGGTGCAATCATTTTACATGGGCCGCACCAAGTTGCCCAAAAGTCAGCAAGGACAAGTCCTTGGCTTGTTTCTGTATTGAAGCTTGCATCTGTAGCATTTACAATTGCCATGTTACATTCCTCCTAAATAAAAGCTTTCATCGAGTATAGCACTGCTGCAGTCCGGAACGCTACTAGTTTGCTTAGAAGCGTCCATTCCTAAACATCGCACTAAATACTTGCTCCTATAACATAAGATAATCCTACTGAAATAACAAGCGAAATAAATCCGACAGCCCGGTTATCATTGGCTATTTCGCGGTCGATTTTGTATGTCGGTGTCAGGAACTCGAAAATAAAGTAACCGATCAGCAGCAGTACGAAACCGATCGAGCTCCACATGATGCTCTCCAGGATCCCATCATTATGCTCATAGGAAAAGCGCAGCACATTCGCAACACCGAACATCTTACCTCCTGTTGCCATGGCAACAGACAGATTGCCCCGGCGGATTTCTTCCCAATTCTTATAGGAAGTCACCAGCTCGAAAATAGCCATGAAAACGATGATGCTAAGCACAGCAACGCTATAGCGCGCAGCTGTCAGGACGATCGTATTTTCCCAAAATGACTCCATAACCCGAATTCCCCCGATGATTACTGAAATTCAAGCACAGTCACACCGGTCCCGCCTTCGCTCATGCCGCCGGAACGATAGTTTTTCACAGCACGGTGGCGCTTGGCGAATTCCTGTACGCCTGTGCGCAATGCACCCGTTCCCTTGCCGTGGATGATCGATACTTGCGGATATCCAGCCAAAAGCGCATCATCCACATATTTCTCGACGCGGCGCAAAGCATCCTCGTAGCGTTCCCCGCGTAAATCCAGTTCTGTGCTCACATGATAGGCGGAGCCTTTGACGGTTGCGACTGGCTTTTCTTTTAATGCGTCCTGTCTCTTTACGAATTCGATGTCTTTTCGTTTCGCTTTTATTTTCATTATTCCGATTTGGAGCAAATATTCTTTGTCGCTGACTTTCTCGACGACGGTTCCCTTTTGTCCCAGCGTCAGCAGGAGAACTTCATCCCCGGGCATGAGCTGTTTGGATTCCTTCGTTTTCGGCGCTGCCTTCGAACCTTTTTTCGCAAGCTCCGGTGACGCATCTTCCAGCCGTTTACGGGCTTCGATGATTTCATGCTCTTTTACGCTCGCTTGGTTTTTCATCGTACGGAGGGAAGCAACAATCTCTTCGGCTTCTTCCCTGGCCCGCTCGATTGCCTTGGCAGCTTTTTCTTCGGCTTTCTGGTACAAGCGCTCCCGCTTGGCATCGAATTCCTGCCATTGTTTCTCCAAATCACGCTTCAAAGCCTCAGCTTCTTCAAGCTGGGACCGTGCTGCTTCATGATCATGCTCTGCCTGTCTGCGGGACGTTTCCAAGGAAGCTATCATATTCTCGACACTCTTTGAATCGGTGCCGATCAATTCCTTGGCGCTATCGATGATCGATTCCTTCAAGCCGAGGCGCCGGGAAATCTCAAAAGCGTTACTGCGTCCAGGGACACCAATCAGCAAACGATATGTCGGCTGGAGCGTTTCCACATCGAATTCCACACTGGCATTGACCACACGGTCGCGGTTATAGCCGTACGCTTTCAGCTCCGGATAATGAGTCGTGGCCACGACAGTCGCTCCGCGTTTGATCGTTTCGTCGAGGATGCTCATGGCGAGCGCCGCCCCTTCCTGAGGATCCGTTCCGGCACCAAGCTCATCGAACAGCACAAGCGATTGATGATCGACTTGCTGGAGGATATCGACTATGTTGACCATATGCGAGCTGAAGGTACTCAAGCTCTGCTCGATGGACTGCTCATCGCCAATGTCAGCGAACACATTCGTGAATACTGCCATTTCCCCGCCGTCAAGCGCAGGCACTTGAAGACCAGACTGCGCCATCAGTGTACAAAGGCCAATCGTCTTGATTGTAACGGTTTTACCGCCGGTATTCGGACCAGTGATGACGATGGTGGAATAATCCTCCCCAAGATCGATATCATTTGCCACCACTTGCCCCGGATCGATCAGCGGGTGCCGTGCCTGTTTCAAATGAATGATGCCCTTGTCATTCATTTTTGGCATCGAACAGCGCATCGCTGCCCCCAGCTTCGCCCGGGCCGAAATAAAGTCGATTTGCCCGAGAATCTCGATATTGGCCAGCAAGATCGCTTCATCCTCTGCAACACGTATACTGATTTCCTTCAGGATTCTTTCGATTTCCGCTTTTTCCTGTGCTCTTGCTTCCTGCAGCTGGTTATTCAAATCAACGACGGCCTGCGGCTCCATGAACAATGTCTGGCCAGAGGAAGATTGATCATGGACAATCCCGCCGATCGCTCCGCGGTATTCCTGTTTGACCGGCAGCACGTAACGATCGTTGCGGATTGTGATGATGGAATCCGACAGCATCTTACTTTTGGAACGGGTATACGATTCCAATTTCTCCCGGACCCGGCTTTCATTCGTACGGATCCGGGACCGTATGCCGCGGAGGCGTTCTGACGCCCCGTCCATGACCCGGCCGTGATCGTCGATGGCATTCTTGATATGACGCTCCAGATCACTCAGGGATACCAGCTGTTCCACGAGACCCCTGATGATCGGCAGCTCCGGTTCTTCCAGCTCTTCGATGAAATGCTTGAGATTCTTCCCGCCATAAATCGTACTTGCAATATCGAGACATTCATTCGCATTCAAGATCCCGCCGATGACGGCGCGCTTGACACTTGCCTGGATATCATGGATGCCGCCAAGCGGTATGCCGCCTCGCAGCCGGATGATGGAAGCCGCTTCATCCGTTTCCGCCTGCAGCCGCTGCACCTCATCCAGCTCTGTTGCCGGCTGTATTTGCATGGCTCTTTTTTTACCGAGTGACGATGCTGCCTGTTCACTCAGCTTTTGTATGATTTTATCGAATTCCAGTACACGGAATATTCGTTTATTCATGTTTTCCCCCCACTTTTTTAGCTGTTATTTGCGCTGAAAAAGCTCCATCAACTGACTCTTGGACCATGTGTTGATGACGGTCTCCGGTTTCAGCCAGCCCTTGCGCGCCATCGCCACACCGACTTCCATGAAGGAAAGCGTTGCGTAGCTATGGGCATCGGTATTGACAGCAATCTTCACACCGAGCTCCTGTGCCTTCTTCAAATAAGTCCACGATAGATCCAGCCGGTTTGGGTTGGCATTCAGCTCGATGACTGTACCTGTTTCCGCCGCTTTTTCAATGAGCCATTCCGGATCGGCTGCATAGCCGGCCCTCCTGCCGATCAGACGGCCGGTCGGATGGGCGATGACATTGACATTCGGGTGCTCCAGCGCTGCTGTCAGACGCGCCTTGATTTGATCTTTGGACTGCGAGAAACTGGAATGGATCGCTCCGATGACATAATCCATCTCTTTCAGGAAATCATCGTCGAAATCCAAACGAGCATCTGGCAGGATATCCATCTCGACACCTGCGAATATATGAAAATCAGGATATAGTGCGTTCACGCGTTCGATTTCTTCCCGCTGTTTCCGCAGCCGCTTTTCGTCCAAGCCATTGGCCACTTTCAAATACTTGGAGTGATCCGTGATAGCGATATAGGAATAGCCTAGCTCCATCGCCTGTTTCGCCATCTGCTCGATTGATTGCGCGCCATCGCTCCAGGTCGAGTGCATATGCAAATCCCCTTGGATATCCGATAGCTGGACGAGCGGCATTTCTTGTTTGAAGCTATCGAGTTCGCCTTGGGCTTCCCTGATTTCGGGAGGGATGAAGGACAAACCGAAGTGTCCGAAAAAGTCCTTTTCGGATTCGAACGTTGTCATCTCCCCCGTTTCCACATTCTCCACACCATATTCACTGATGCGCTCCCCGCGCTTTTTCGCCAGCTGGCGCAAGGCGACGTTGTGGTCCGCAGAACCGGTGAAATGGTGCAGCGTCGTTGCGAAGGCTGCTGGTTCGATCATTCGGAAATCTACATTGATGTCATATCCTTCTTCCAATGTGACGGACACTTTTGTGTCTCCCTTGGCAATGACTTCCTTCAAGTTATCGATCGTGAGCAGCTGTTCCTGAACACTCTGCGGATCATTGGTTGCAATGATGAAATCAAGATCCTTCACCGTTTCCTGCATCCGCCGCAGGCTCCCTGCCCGGGCGTATTGTTCGATTCCATCCAATGACTCCAGGAAAGTCTCGATTCTCTCGGCAAGCGGCAGCATCATCGCAATCGGGATCCGCTCTGGCCTGGATCCGACATTGGCCAGGCCATCAAGGATCTTTTCCGCCGATTTCTTTCCGAATCCGCTTAACGATGCGACTTTACCTGATTCGACTGCCTCTTTCAAGGAAGATGCATCCACCACGCCGAGCTCCTGGTACAGCTTGGCCAGCTTCTTCCCGCCAAGACCGGGCAGATCAAGCAGCGGTACCAATCCTTCCGGAACCTCTTCCTGCAGCTGACGCAATGTATCGGATTCTTCATTTTGCATGTATTCCTCGATTACCGCGGCAGTGCCCTTGCCTATTCCATTCAAGGATGTGAAATCCTCGATCTCATCGATTGATTGGTCATTGGCTTCCAGAGCTGCTGCAGCTTTCCGGTATGCCGATACCTTGAATGTATTTTCCCCTTTTAGCTCAAGATAAATTGCGATTGTCTCAAGCAATTTCACGACGTCTTTTTTATTGACTGCCATTATTCTCATCCTCCCAAAACAAGGTAGAAAACCCTTGCGCAAGATGCCGCAAGGGTTAAGCATTTCATCCCATCAATTCAGTGGGTAATTTATTTGCAACATGATTCAGCCATAGATCCTTGATCTCACCAGATATATATGGTGTATGCTCCACGATCCAAGCCGCAAGTATCGACTTGTCCAGCGCTTCCTGCATTGGCGTGATCGGCAGCAATACCGATAGATAAAGAATAACGAATACGAGCAGATAGATCTCGATGAATCCGAGCACCCCGCCAAGAAGCTTATTCACGGAGCGTAATATCGGCAGGTCCGCTATGAAATCGAGCATGGATCCGATGATGTGTAAAATGATCTTTGTCGCGAAGAACAAAATCGCGAACGCGATTGCATTATAGAAAACCTGATCCAGCGGCACAGCTCCGAATATGTCAGACCAAGCGCTATCGGAGGATACATCCGGATACGGAATCCATAATTCCAGCTTCGGTGCAAGCTGATCATAATAAATAGCTGCGACAATGAATGACACGATAAAGCTTGCCAAATGAAATAGCTGCATGATGAAGCCGCGCTTTAGGCCGACGAGCACGCCGAACAGGAGCATGGCGATGATAAGTAAATCAATCATTATCCTTTCTTGCCTCTTTCCTTGTGATAGAGCCTAGCAATTGTGCATAATCCTCTTTCAGTTTCAAATAATCATTCGTTGTATTGACAGCCGTCAAGACGGCCAGTTTGGCAGTATCAAGATTCGGATTCGCATCATGGATCTCCGACATCTTCTGATCGACAAGGCTCGCCACCATCCGCATGCGATGTGCCGGCTCCTGTCCGACGATTGTATAGGAGCGGTTATGTATCTCCACCGTTACACGTGTTTTATCAGATTGGGACACGTTCTCCCCCCTCACTTCTCTTATAATACTAGTCTTAATAGTAACATGAAGGTGTCGATTTAGGAAACTATTCTGTATAGTCGAACGGCATGCTATACTAATTGTCAGATTGGAGAGATGAACGTGGGACAAATCGTATTGCAATTGCCGCTGGACACCATCCAGCAAATGAAAGAAACATACAGCCACGCTGAAAAAGCTGCGCCTCCGGGAGCGGTCTTTTCAGCAAAGACGCCAAGCTGCGCCATCACTGCCTACAAATCAGGAAAAGTGCTTTTCCAGGGCAAAGCACCGGAAGCAGAGGCGGATAAATGGGGAAGCGCACCTTCGGCCCCGAAGAAGTCCCCCGCGGCGAAACCAAGCGTCAACGAACACAAGTATGCTCCTGCCCCAGGTCTTTTCACCGCTTCCCATATCGGATCGGATGAAGCCGGGACAGGCGACTTCTTTGGACCGATTACAGTGGCGAGTGTATATGTCGATCATAGCCAGTTCGCCCTTTTGAAGGAGCTTGGTGTCAAAGACTCCAAACTGCTCAAGGATGACAGCATTCAGCGCATCGCCAAGGATTTGATGCATGTCGGGCTTCCCTATTCCCTGCTTGTGCTGCGCAATGAAAAATACAACCAGCTCCAGCAGCGGGGCTGGTCCCAAGGGAAGATGAAAACGATGCTGCATCACCATGCCATCCAGAAGCTGCTGGCAAAAATTGCACCAACCAAGCCGGATGGGATACTGATTGATCAATTTCAGCTGCCTGCAACCTATATCAAGCATCTTGCAACGGAAGGAGAAAGACTGCAGCAGGATGCCTACTTCATGACAAAGGCAGAAAGCCATTCGCTTGCAGTTGCTGCTGCATCGATCATTTCAAGGGCAAGCTTCATAAAAGAAATGGATAAACTGTCCAAGCAAGCAGGGTTTACGATTCCCAAAGGGGCCAGTGCAGCTGTCGATCAAGCAGCCGGACGCCTCATCCGGACAAAGGGCCGGCAAGCATTGCCTGCATTCACGAAGATGCATTTTGCCAATAGCGCCAAAGCGGAGAAGTACGTCTGACATCCCTGCTCTGCTTGCGGCTGTCCCGCACCAGCAGGTCTCCGGGCTCCTTACATGGATTTGCTCAAGGCATGGGATCAAGCGGTGTCCTGGAATATGCCGTCAATATTTTCGGGATTAGATGATGCTCTGTCAAGGCGGCCCAATCCATTTGACAGAGCTCGCTTCATCCTGTTTGCTGTCCTGCCAGCCCATCCCCTCTCTTCCTACCAGTATAGACAGGAATCATGCCTTTTAACGTCTGTCATTCCAATTCCCGATAATGGCGGAGCGACACTTGCGTCTCTCCTGTGTCCATTACCTTTGTCCTTCGATCCCTACAGCGGAAACCTCTTGCTTCATAGAATGGGATGCCCCGTCGATTCCCTTCCTTCACGGAAACCCATTGCCTGACAGCACCCCGTTCCTTTTGTTCATGGGTTAAAGCCTCCAGCAGCAATGTGCCCGTACCCCGATAGCGATGATCCTCATCTACATACAGCACAAACACTTCACCAGTATCCGGCGCTGTCATCCCGCCGCCGATAACCCCGATCACTTCTCCTGCTGCCACGGCAACATAAGGTTATACCATTCATCGACAGTTTGCTTCTGTGCCTCTTCACTAAGCTTCCCTTCCACGGTCTGTCTCCAGCCCGTGGCGCAAATACGTGCAATCTCTCCCGCATGCGCTATTTCGGCTTTGATGATTTCCATACTTTCCCCTCCATTTTATTATGTTCCGGTTATAGTCATCCACGGAAAATAATCCCAAAATTCAGTGAATAAAGCAAGGAGTGCACCGATGAATACCGCTCATATAGAATCGATCTTATTGCATGCTTGGTCGCTTAAGACAAGACAAATGCCCCCTCAAAAGTCCAATGCAGCGTCATTGTGATTCACGATTTGTCCAGCGGAGGAGTAGTCAAAACCGCCGCCTCGGATGGAGGGCATTTTTATTTGATAAAAGGAGCCAGACACGATTTCACCGTATCGAAATTCGGTGAGGCACTTATGATTTTGCATGTACTAAAAAAGGATGACGGAGTCTCAAAGACCCTGCCATCCTTTTCTTTTAACTTCTCAATTCTGCACCATGCTTTTCTTTCACTGCTTGAATGATGCTGTTATAAGATGCTTCCACTTCTTCATCTGTCAATGTACGAGTCGGATCCTGGTAAAGCACTGTGTACGCGATTGATTTCTTGCCAGCTTCCATGTGCTCCCCTTGATATACATCAAAGATTTGCACCTGCTGAACAAGTTCTCCGCCTGCTTCCCGGATTGTGCGTTGGATGTCACCAGCATGTGCTGCTTCATTCACAACAAGCGCGATATCCCGTGTAACGGACGGATGACGCGGGATGGTACGGAAGCTTGGTGCTTCTTCGTATTGATCCATCAAATAAGCGATATCCAAATCGAACACATATGTTTCCTTGAGATCGAATGCTTTTTGAACGGTCGGATGCAGCTGGCCGACGACACCTACTGCACGTCCGTTATGGGAAACAACTGCCGTACGACCCGGATGGTATCCATCAAGCTGTGCCTGCTGGAAGACAGGTTCCAGATCAAGCTGTGCGAAGATGCCTTCCACGATGCCTTTTGCCACATAGAAATCCACTGGCTTCTTCTCCTGCTGCCATGGCTGCTCCACCCAGGTTCCAGTCAGTGCACCGGCAAGTCGTGCCGTTTCCATCGGCTGTTCCGTTATCCGTTCCTCTTTGGAAAGGAATACGCGGCCAAATTCGAAATAGCCTAAGTTCTCTTGCTTACGCGCCACATTATAGGAAAGTGTATCCACAAGCTCTGGAAGCAGGCTGATCCGCAAATGGCTGTGTTCCTCGCTCATCGGCATCTTCAATGCGACCGGATGCACTTCTTGCTCCTTCACATCCGGGCTGACAAGCATTTCTGTACGAGCTTTGCTTGTCAGCGAGTAGGTGATTGTTTCCATCAAACCAGCGCCTTGCAGATATTGCTTCAGCTGACGTTTCAAGTATTGCTTTGTCGTCAGCTTACCAGCGAAGGCTTCTCCTTCAGGCAAAGTATATGGAATATTGTCATAGCCATAAATGCGGGCGATTTCTTCCAGCATATCCTCAAACAAGCTGATATCACCGCGTCTTGTCGGAATGGAGACAGTGAACTGGCTGTTATCTTGTTCAAAACCGAACTGCAATCTTGTCAGGATGGAAGCAATTTCCTCATCAGAAATCGTTGTGCCTAAACGGGCGTTCACACTCGCTGTATCGATCTTGACTTTCTTTTCTTCACGATCAAGCTCATCAAATGCCACGATACCTTGTGCAACCTTGCCGCCAGCATACTCAGCAAGAAGACGAGCTGCATAGGCTCCTGCTCGCTCCACACGATTCGGGTCGATCCCTTTTTCATAGCGTGTGCTCGCTTCACTGCGCAAATTATGATGCTTGCTCGCACGCCGGATGGCACGTGCATCGAAGTATGCAGCTTCCAGCAATACTGTTTTCGTATCATCGGAAACTTCAGAGTTGGCTCCGCCCATCACACCTGCAAGAGCAACCGGCTCTTTACCGTTTGTAATGACAATTTCATCACCTTTTAGAGTGCGCTCTTGGTCATCCAAAGTCTGGATTTTTTCGCCCTGCTTAGCAGGACGCACAACGATTTCCTTCGTGGCCACTTTGTCATAATCAAATGCGTGCAGCGGCTGTCCGTAAACTAGCAGCACGTAGTTCGTAATGTCAACAACGTTGTTAATCGGACGAATACCTGCTGCCATCAAATAATTACGCATCCAAAGCGGCGATGGCGCAATCGTCACGTCTTCGATGACGAATGCCCCGTAATATGGATTCAGTTCCCCGTTTTCCACTTTCACCTGGACAAGATCAGCCGCCTTGCTGCCGCTTGTCGGATATGTTTCCTCCGGCAATTTGACTTCCTTGTCAAGGATTGCTGCGACTTCATAGGCAACGCCAAGCATACTCATCGCATCGGCACGGTTCGGTGTCAAGCCAAGCTCCAGTATGACATCATCCAAATTCAGCAATTCTGCCACTGGTGTGCCGACTTCCGTGTCTTCCGGGAATACGAAGATGCCTTCTGCGAATTCCTTCGGTACGAATTTTTCGTCGATGCCAAGCTCCTGCAGTGAGCAGACCATACCGTTCGATTCCACGCCGCGCAGCTTCGCTTTCTTGATTTTCACACCGCCCGGAAGACGTGCTCCCGGCAGGGCAGCTGCGATTTTTTGTCCTTGGGCGATATTCGGCGCGCCGCAAATGATCTGATAGGTCTCTGCGCCGACATTGATTTGGCAAAGATTCAATTTATCTGCATTCGGATGCTGTTCACAGCTCTCCACATACCCGACGACAACCTTCGTGCTTTCCGGTGCCACGCGCTCGATGCTTTCCACTTCGATACCGGAGCGTGTGATTTTTTCTGCCAGCTCCTCCGGTGAAATATTATCTATATCTACATATTGTTTTAACCAATTCAAAGATACATACATGTTTTTGCCTCCCGTTATGCCTTATGGTATTGCGATAGGAATCGTACATCATTCGTATAGAAGTGACGGATATCATCGACACCGTACTTGAGCATCGCGATACGTTCTACCCCCATGCCGAATGCAAAGCCGGAGTATTCTTCCGGATCATAGCCGCTCATACGAAGGACGTTGGAATGCACCATGCCGGCCCCAAGGATTTCGATCCATCCAGTATGCTTGCATACATTACATCCTTTTCCGTCACAAACCTTACATGTCACGTCCACCTCGACAGAGGGCTCCGTGAACGGGAAAAAGCTTGGACGCAGGCGGATTTCCCTATCAGCTCCGAATAGTTTGCGGGAGAATTCCAGCAGGACGCCTTTCAAGTCACTCATGCGGACATTCTTGTCGACCAGCAGGCCTTCGATCTGCGTGAACTGATGGGAATGTGTCGCATCGTCTGTATCACGGCGGTACACGATACCCGGGCAAATCATTTTGATGGCTTTATTGCCATCGTATTCGCGCATCGTACGAGCCTGCACAGGCGAAGTCTGTGTACGCAATAGCAAATGATCGGTAATATAGAAACTATCCTGCATATCACGTGCCGGGTGATCCTGCGGCAAGTTCAAAGCTTCGAAGTTGAAGTAATCCGTTTCCACTTCCGGTCCTTCTTTGATTTCGAATCCCATGCCAAGGAAAAGATCTTCCACTTCTTCGATGATGCTGGTCAATAGATGAGGGCCGCCTGTTTTGACTGGTCGTCCTGGCAGCGTGACATCGATCGCCTCTTTCTGCAGCTGCTCATTCAGTGCTGCTTCTTCCAAAAGATTCTTCTTATTATCCAATGCCGTTGCAATTGCCTCACGGACTTTATTTGCCAGTTCCCCGATGACAGGGCGTTCTTCCGGAGAAAGTTTCCCCATCCCGCGAAGTACCTCGGTGATCGGACCTTTCTTTCCTAAATATGCGACACGCACATCCTGCAAACTCTGCAGATTGTCTGCTTGCTGTACTTTTTCGATGGCTTCTGCTTGTAATGCTTCGAGCTTTTCTCTCATGCTTTTGCCTCCTATGATTTTTGAGCATAAAAAAAGCCCCTCCCTCTGAAAAGGGACGAGCTTTCATTCGCGGTACCACCCTTGTTGGTATACATGTATACCCAACTTGAAGCTTGATAACGGATCTAGCAATCCGGATACACCTTTACTTGCCCAATGACAAGGTCCCGGTGCCTGCTCCAGAGTGAAGGTTCATCCGCTGCCGCTGCCAGCATGCTCTCAGTCAAGGCACGCCTTCCTGTTGCTCGCGATCCGCAGGGATTACTGGCTCTTTCCACGCATCTCAATATGAATCTTGTTTCATTATAGGAAATCCCGGGACAACTTGCAACCTGGTTTTATCTTTTCACTGTATGATACAGCAGGATACCAGTCGCAATACTCACATTCAGGGATTCAGCCTTCCCGAAAATCGGGATTTTCACAGCCATATCGCTTTGGGCGATCAGCCGTTTGTCGATGCCGGCTCCTTCGTTCCCGACAAGCAATGCTGTTTTTTCCGGTGCCTTCAAATCGCGGTAATCGACAGCCCCTTCCAAAGCAGCGGCCCACACCGTATAGCCATTCTCCTGCAGCTCCGGTAATAATAAAGCCAAATCGGCAGTCAATACCGGCAAATGGAAGATCGATCCTTGCGTCGCACGGATCACCTTGTCATTATACCGATCAGCGGAACCTTCCCCAACATAGACAGCGTCATAGCCTGCTGCATCCGCAGTGCGGATGATCGTACCTAAATTACCAGGGTCCTGCACTGCATCAAGCAGCAAAATACGATCATGCCGTTTTGGTTTCTTATCCTGCATTTGTACGACAGCCGCGATTCCTTGCGGTGTCTCTGTCTCCGTGATCGATTTGAAGACATGGTCCGATACACGGATCGGTTCCAGATGCTTGGCCCATTCCGGCAGCTCCGTCTCCTCCCGCAAAATGAGCTGGCCGATCGTCCAGCCGGACTTGATTGCTTCCTCCGCAAGATGGAAGCCTTCTATCATGAAGGTATTCGTTTTTGTCCGTTCCTTTTTCCGTTTCAATTTTTGCCATTGTTTTACCTGGGCATTTTGGGTCGATGTGATCAACGCACGTTCACTTCCTCTATCTTGACATATCCTCTATCATACATAGTTTTACAAGCAGCGGTCAAACTATAAAAAAGTGGAGGAGGTGCTCATGCATGGATATAAATATTCGTAGTGCCATCTATGCCAATATCAAGGATAATAGCGAAGAACAGCTGGAGGCTACAATTGTGGATTCCATTGACGGGAGAGAAGTCCTGCTGCCTGGCCTGGGTGTATTATTCGAGCTTATTTGGAAAAATGCCAGCGACCAGGAAAAGCAGGAAATGGTCGATGCACTAGCCAAGGGTGTCCAATCCCAGGCATAAGAGCGAGTGAAATAGGTCTTGTCTCCCAGGTACGTTTGAGCTACAATTGGATTAACAATATGTGACAGGAGATATGTTTTTTGGATACATCTTATCTGCTTTCCACACTTAATCCGACAACGCTTGCTACCACTCAGCAGCGAACAGCCTTTTCATCGTCCCAGGGTTCCAGCCAGGCCTTCAGCGACTCGCTCATGCAGACGATGAAGGCGGGTTCATCGGTCCGGCTGAATCCATATGCAACTGCGGGTACCACGATGCAGGCGGAAAGTACGCCTGCCGTACAGTCGATGAAGGCGGGTTCACCGGTCCGGCTGAACCCATATGTAACCGCGGGCACCACGATGCAGGCGGAAAGCACACCCGCTGTACAGTCGATGATGATGAATGCAAGTTCTCAGGTTCGGCTGAACCCATATGTAACAATGGACACAATGACACAAAGCACGCCTGCTGTGCAATCCGTTTCGAAGAGCAGTTCAGGCAGCACCTTCGAAAGTTCCGGCAATAAGAAGATCGATGCCATCATTTCGGAAGCAGCCGACAGATACGGAGTAGACGAAAAACTCATCCGTTCCGTCATTCAAGCGGAATCGAACTTCAATCCATTGGCAGAGAGTGCTGCAGGCGCCCAGGGCTTGATGCAGCTGATGCCGGTTACGGCAGCTGGACTCGGCGTCACAAACAGCTTCGATCCGGAGCAGAATGTCATGGCGGGCACAAAATACCTGAAACAAATGCTGGACCGCTATAACGGCAATACCAGCCTCGCGTTGGCAGCTTATAATGCCGGACCGGGAAATGTCGATAAATATAACGGCATTCCCCCACTCAGCGAAACAACGAAATATGTCAGCAAAATCATGGGCAATTACCTGGCATAAAAAACCAGCTTCCATTTGGAAGCTGGTTTTTCTTAATTATAAGTGATTTTTTCGACGGTATCTTTATCCAATTTGCGGATGACCGCAGTGAGCAGTTTCACTGTGTTATCGTAATCGTCTTCATGGAGCATGGCCGCATGTGTATGAATGTATCGCGTCGGGATCCCGATCGTTATGCTTGGAACACCGTTACCAGTCAGATGGATGCTGCCTGCATCTGTCGCCCCGCCTTTTATCGTGTCGTATTGATAAGGGATTTCCAGTTCTTCTGCTGTCTGGATGACCAAGTCACGCAGGCCTGCATGTGCAATATGCGCAGCATCGTACAATACGATCTGCGGGCCGGCGCCCAGCTTGCCTGTCGCTTCCCTGTCACTGATACCCGGAGTATCGCCAGCAATCCCTGTATCAACAGCAAACGCAATATCTGGACCAATCTTATTGGCAGAAGTAGTCGCACCGCGCCGTCTGACTTCCTCCTGGACGGTGCCGACTCCATAAACCGTCGCTTCCTTGTCAGTGCCGTGCAAATTCTTCAGGACATCGATCGCCACGGCACAGCCAATGCGGTTATCCCAAGCCTTTGCCAGAAGCAATTTCTCGTTTTTCATCTTCGTGAATTCGAAATATGGCACAACCGAATCTCCGGGACGAACACCGAATGCCTCTGCTTCTTCCTTGCTGCCGGCTCCGATGTCTATGAACATCTCCTCTACGGAAGCAGGCTTTTTCCGTTTCTCGAGCGAAAGCAGATGCGGCGGCTTGGAGCCGATGATGCCAACCAGTTCCCCTTGTTTCGTATGGACAGTTACACGCTGCGCCAGCATGACCTGACTCCACCAGCCACCGAGCGTCTGGAAGTACAAAAAGCCATTGGCATCGATACGCGTCACCATGAATCCGATCTCATCGAGATGACCGGCCACCATGACTTTCGGACCGTCTGCCCTGGCACCTTTTTGGACGGCAATCAGACTGCCAAGCTTATCGGTCGTTACCTCATCGGCAAATGGGGTGATATAATCGCGCATCACCTTGCGGATACCTGCCTCATCTCCCGGAACTCCTGGTGCATCAGTCAAACTTTTCAACATCTTCAATTTATCATTCATCATGCAGACCTCCCCGATTAATAGCCTTGATCCTGTCTTGTATGATTCACTTCATTTTTCTGCTTATAAGCCTCCACTATCGAAACTTCACTGAAGCCAAGCATCCGACCAAGGACAAGGAAGCTTTGGAAAAGCGCTTCGTAAGTTGTTTGTACCGGTTCAGCATAAAAAGCACCGATTGTACGATACAGCTCAAGGAAGGCATCAGTCTGATCAAGTTGGTCATCAGGCAGCGGAGCCGGCGCATACGTAAGACCTTTATCAAGTCCGAGCGATAAGATGAAATGCAGACCATCCACATATTCCTCCAAAATGACGTTCTGTTCGCTTGGGCCTTTCCTGCTCCAGAATTTGAAACAGCGGGTCTCATTGGCCAGCTCCCCGATTTCCACTTGCAATGCCAGTATCTTCTTTCTGAAAAGATCGCTGCGGTTTGCCATTTCCAGCTTGTCTTCGATGTAGGCATCCAGCTCACGCTGTTTACTGAAAAGATATTCATAATCCATGGTCAAGACTCCTTCTTGCGTTATTCCTATGTAGTGAGGGTATAGTAAAACGGATGAAACTTCTTCTTTAGCGTAATCGTATCTATACAAAAAGTAAAGGAGGCCTGCTCGCTATGAAGATTATTTTTCTCCTGTTGCTGGCAGGTGCAGCAATTCTTTTGTCCTACACATTCCTGAAAGCAAGGAGTAACTCAACCCACGCCCCCTCCTGCCTGGATGCCGGCGAAGTGGAGTTCCGTGATCAGTATGATCATCATTTCACCCTCAGCTACTGCGGCTATCGGATGATCGGGAAGAAATAT
Organism: Terribacillus sp. 7520-G; assembly: GCF_002271665.1. Classification (NCBI taxonomy): domain Bacteria; kingdom Bacillati; phylum Bacillota; class Bacilli; order Caryophanales; family Bacillaceae; genus Terribacillus; species Terribacillus sp. 7520-G. The sequence goes on from NZ_NQFP01000021.1 coordinate 44,339, forward strand.
TTACACCCAAGGGAAGACAGCATCGAGGTGACCAAGGTGGTGATGAACGCAGTGCAGCCCGATCAGCTATCCGGCTTTTCCCGGAATGATCTCTATAAAATGGAAGAATGCATCCTGAGCCATTTTCCTTATGCATCCATTGAATGGAAGCAGCCGATAAAGGAGCTCGTCCTGACAGAAATCTAAAAAAACACTGGAGCTTGTATAGCGCACCAGTGTTTTATGCACTTTCCCTGAAAAACTCTTCCCATTTGATCGTGAATTCCTTCTTGCGCATCAGATAGATACAGATCAGGAGGATGATCATGACTCCCCCGATTGCTGCCGGCGGCAAGTAGCGAAGCCAAGTGCCTGCAAAAGAATAAGCCGCAGCAAGCGGGATGCTCGATAAGAATGAAGCTTTCCCATATGACCTCCAGTTGCGATTTGTCTCCATCAAGCATACACTCAGGATGTGGAAGTGAATGAACGGAACCAGCCGCATCAGTGCGACTTGTGTCGTCGTAAAGCTCGTATGCCTGCCGATCAGCTTCTGTTTCAGCATGAGAATTCGATTGGCGGATTGCGGAAAACGCTGGGCAATCGCATAGAATAGCAGACTGGATGCTGTAATGCCGATGATGGACAGAATCGTACCTGCTACTGCTCCGAATAGAATCCCCCCTGATATGCATAGAAAAACGACAGGCAGAAATAAAACAGGTCGAAGCAGATACAGGAGGATGAACAAGAGTGGTGCAAACAATCCGCCTGTTGCGACGACCGTCAACATTGCCGAACCTACCTGATCCATCGCTGCTCACTCCCTCTAAGATGTCCCTAATATATATGACATGAGACGAGCCTTTATGACAAGCACACGGGATTTATCTTACAAGAAATAGAGAATAAGCAGGACATGCATGGCGACAAGGCATGGAAACCCGATAACGAACGCGGCATGCTTCGTTTTATGTCGGAAGGCTTGCATCCCCGCCCAGCCTCCGAGTGCACCCCCGATCACAGCGGTGATCCAGAGCCTGCGTTCACTGATACGCCACGCATGCGTTCTTGCTCTTTGTTTATCGATTCCCATCCAGCTGAAGAGCAGGATATTGACAACCAGCAGATACAGACTAATCAACAGCCACATTCGAATCCCTCACTATAGAAAAAGCCGCTATCCATCGATAGCGGCTTTTTCGACTTATTTCAATGCTTCTTTTGCTTTGGAAGCTAGTTGCGCGAATGCTTTTTCGTCAGAGATTGCAAGCTCGGAAAGCATTTTGCGGTTTACTTCGATACCAGCAAGTTTAAGACCGTGCATCAAACGGCTGTAAGAAAGATCGTTCATACGTGCAGCAGCATTGATACGTGCAATCCATAGTTTACGGAAGTCACGTTTTTTCTGTCTGCGGTCACGGTATGCATACTGACCGGATTTGATTACTTGTTGTTTTGCAGTTTTGAATAGTGCATGTTTCGCACCGTAATAACCTTTAGCTAGCTTAAGAACGCGTTTGCGACGCTGACGCGTTACTGTTCCACCTTTTACACGTGGCATTGTATTCCCTCCTATAGGACAAAAAATTCTTGGATTTTATTATTTAGGCAGCATTTGTTTGATACGTTTAAGATCACCAGCAGAAACAAGTGCATCTTTGCGAAGCTTGCGTTTCTGTTTAGTGGATTTATTGGCAGCCAAGTGGCTAGTGTAACCGTGGTTACGGCTTACTTTTCCAGAACCTGTTTTTTTGAAACGTTTAGCAGACCCGCTGTGGGTTTTCATTTTTGGCATCGTATTTCCTCCTTATATCCTTCGGCTTACTGCTTCTCTGCTGTCGGGGCAAGCATCATGAACATGCTGCGGCCTTCCATTTTCGCTTTCATTTCGACCGTTGCAATGTCCTTGCATTCCTCAGCCAGCTTCTCGAGAACCTGTTGGCCTAATTCTTTATGCGTAATGGCACGTCCGCGGAAACGAACAGAAGCCTTTACTTTATCGCCTTTTTCAAGAAACTTACGCGCGTTGCGAAGTTTTGTGTTGAAGTCATGATCCTCGATACCGGGGCTCAAGCGTACTTCTTTCACGTTGATTACTTTCTGGTTCTTACGCGCTTCTTTTTCTTTCTTCTGTTGCTCGAAGCGGTATTTACCATAGTCCATAATCCGGCAAACTGGTGGTTTTGCATTCGCAGCCACAAGCACCAAATCAAGATTTCTCGTCTGAGCGATTTCTAATGCTTCCTGACGGGATTTAACGCCAAGCTGGTCACCGTTGGAATCAATGAGTCGAACCTCACGTGCGCGAATTTTCTCATTGACGTTCATTTCTTTGCTAATAATCATCCACCTCCAGGATATTTTGGGAAACTTATGATCGGGGACAAGATATCCGCCGCTTATCAGTTAAACATGGTTGTAAAAAAGCATAAAAAAAATGCCGGTACACATACGGCACCCACACTAGTCCTAAAACACTGTTTATCAAACCTGCCAACTGCCAAACGGCGTCAATCAGGTGAGAAGTGGGTACTTCTGCTTGTCTCAGATCACATATTTATTTCACTTTTACAATCTTATCATAGCTGATGTATGCTGTCAATCATATTGAAGCCCAGTAATCCTGCTCAACTAATGTAACACATTCTTTGGATACTGACAACCGTCGATTTAAAATAATATAGCCGGAACCTATTCCCCAGCTATTCCGTAAGTGAACAAAGGGGTGATATTCAGATGCAGAAACAGCTCAGCATACCGAAAACACGCGGCGAAAAAGTATGGGATACTATCGGAATCGGAAGTTATCTAGCTACTGTCATCTTCTTGATCATAATCTGGCGGCAGCTGCCTGAACAGGTGCCTCTCCACATGGGTCTGACCGGACACGTCGATGACTGGGCGGCAAAAGAAAGTCTGCTTCTTCTCCCAGCAATCAGTATACCTATGTTTACACTCCTGCATCTATTGGGCAAAAATGCTCATGTACACAATTACCCGGCAAGACTGAATGAAAAAAATGCGGCTTCTTTTTATTTAAATAGCCGGAAAATGGTCAATAAGATAAAGAATATTATGATACTGATTTTTTGTTTCATTGAAGTGGAATTCACCCTGATAGCTCTTGGCCGGATAAATGATGGTCATGCCTGGCTGATGATAATTATGGTGCTTGCTGTTTTTTATCCTATCGTCGAAGGCCTGATGAAGCAGCGCAAAATAAAGTGAGCTTCTCATCCTAATAGGCATTGCACTTCCTCAGCACGCATAAAGCCTTCCAAACAAAAGAATTCTTTCACCACTGCAAGCAGCGATGAAAGGATTTTTCCAGTTATTTACGCAATACGCGTTTCTCTACTTCTTCTTTAATATCCGCAACGAATGCTTTCAGATCTTTCGTTTCGGATTGTTTTTCTCCGTAACGGCGGATGTTCACCGCTTGGTCACTCGCTTCCTGGTCGCCGACGACGATCTGGAATGGAATTTTCTGTACTTGTGCTTCACGGATCTTATAGCCGATCTTCTCTTCGCGCTCATCCACTTGCACACGGATGCCTTCCATACGAAGAGCATCTTCCACTTGACGTGCGTATGCCAAATGTGCTTCTGGTGAAACCGGGATGATTTTCGCCTGTACTGGTGCAAGCCATGTTGGGAAGGCACCTTTGTATTCTTCGATCAAGAAGGCAACGAAACGTTCCATTGTCGATACGACACCGCGGTGGATCACGACTGGACGGTGTTCTTTGCCATCTTCACCGATGTAAGTCAGATCGAAACGCTCCGGCAAGTGGAAGTCCAGCTGAACAGTGGACAATGTCTCATCTTTACCAAGGGCTGTCTTCACCTGCACATCAAGCTTCGGACCGTAGAATGCTGCTTCGCCTTCTGCTTCCACATAATCAAGCTCAAGGTCTTCCATTGTTTCTTTGAGCATCGCTTGTGCTTTATCCCACATTGCATCATTATCGACATATTTCTCTTTGTCTTCCGGATCGCGGTAAGAAAGACGGAAGGAATAATCTTCGATACCGAAGTCTTTGTACACAGCCTGTACAAGTTGAACGACACGGATGAACTCATCTTTCAATTGATCCGGGCGCGCGAAAATATGCGCATCATTCAATGTCATGGCGCGTACACGCTGCAAGCCGGCAAGGGCCCCGGACATTTCGTGACGGTGCATCGTGCCAAGCTCCGCTATACGGATCGGCAGGCTGCGGTAGCTGTGCAATTCATTTTTGTACACCATCATATGGTGCGGGCAGTTCATCGGACGAAGCACAAGGTCCTCATTGTCCATTTCCATCGGCGGGAACATATCATCTTTGTAATGATCCCAGTGTCCGCTTGTTTTATAAAGATCCACACTGCCGAGCACTGGTGTATACACGTGGTCATAGCCAAGCTTTTCTTCCAAATCGACGATATAGCGCTCGATTGTACGGCGGATTGTCGCACCTTTTGGCAGCCATAGCGGCAAGCCTTGTCCGACTTTCTGATTGACAGTGAACAATTCCAATTCTTTTCCTAGTTTGCGATGATCGCGTTCCTTCGCTTCCTCAAGCATTTTCAAGTGATGCTCCAGCTCGTTTTTCTTCTCGAAAGCAGTACCGTAAATACGCTGCAGCATTTTGTTGTTGCTGTCGCCCCTCCAGTAAGCACCGGAAATGCTAAGCAGCTTGAACACTTTGATTTTGCCAGTGGATGGAACATGGATACCGCGGCACAGGTCAAAGAATTCGCCTTGCTCATAGATGGTTACATCTTGATCTTCCGGAATGGCGTCGATCAATTCCAGTTTCAATTCATCACCGATTTCACGGAACATTGCTTTTGCTTCTTCACGGCTGACAACCTTGCGGACAATCGGAAGGTTCGCATCAACGATCCGCTGCATTTCTTTTTCGATTTTCGGAAGGTCTTCCGGTGTAAGGGAAACCTCCAGGTCCATATCATAATAGAAGCCATTCTCGATTACCGGTCCTACCCCGAATTGAACATTGCCATACAGGCGTTTCACTGCTTGTGCAAGCAAATGAGCAGCAGAGTGGCGCATGATTTCCACACCTTGCTCCTGCTTGAGTGTGATGATTTCGATTGCACCGCCGTTTGGAAGCGGAGTGCGCAAATCAAATGCAGCACCGTCGACATTGACTGCGATCGCCTGCTTTTTCAAGCCTGATGAGATGGAGCCGGCGATATCTTCGCCAGTTGTTCCAGCGGGAAATTCCTTTTTCGCTCCATCCGGGAAAATGAATTCTAATACTTCTGCCATTGTTCTTTCCTCCTAAATATAAAAAAGCCCGTCCCTTTGCATATATATACTATGCAAAGGGACGAGCATTCGTCTCGTGGTTCCACCCTAATTCCCGGTGACGTTCACCGGCTCAAGGATCTGTAACGCAGATCAGACGCCGCCGGTTTCCTTTCGTCCCCCGGCAGAGCTGTAAAAGGCGGTAACAGCAAAACTTGTGCAGGAAGCTTCCAGCCTAGGCTTCCCTCTCTATGAGCGCAAATGATTTTGCCATCATGTCCTTTATTGTCGCTTCTTGATATAAATTAAGTATAAGCGCTATTTCAGGAAAATGCAAGGACATGCTAAAACAAGGAGAAGGGAAATTGATGCAAGGGAAGGTATGCGGCTCTTTCCTGAAAAATATTGATGATAGTGAGTGTTTTGGGTTCAGAAGGGTGCTCACCATATAAATAGATCTTTTTTGGAGACATGGCAATCAGCGGTGTTATATTTTTTTCCTGTTTGCCGATTCCAGCAAGGAATAGCGGCTCCTCCTCCGCAAAGGCAGCAATTTCATCGTCGGAAAATCGTGTGCCGTCATTTTTATAAAAAGAAAAATCACGGCCTTGGATGACATGTACCACAAGGGAATCAATCGGTTTTTTCCCGATATATTCACGCAGCGATTCTACATACATTTGATATTCTTCTTCCCGCTTGTATTCTTCTATCGCATCACCGACTATTTCAATCAGCGCTTCTCTGTATCCATTGCTGCGAAATTGGATGACGGCATCAAAAAACACCCTGATATGCTTGGCAGCGATCTCCTGAAAAGTCTGTGTGATTTGCTGGCGGGATACACTCGGCTCTTTTTTCTCCTCATACCTATCCCCGACGATCATCGTATGTGTCAATTCAGCTATACGCTTTATCGCTTCTTCATCCTTATAATAATAGACTTCCTTCGCAATTTGTCTGATCCATTCCGTCTCTCGATGATGCAGGAATGTTTCAACCAAGGCCATCGCAATCCGCCTATGATAGCCATCATGGACTGTCGCCACATAGCCCCAGCGATCATCTTCATCCACATAGACCTGCTTCGTCCCATCCAGCATGGCCAAGCAAGAACAGAATGTATCCATCTCTTTTTTTGATTTGATAAACACTTTACGCAATATCAACCACCCTCGCCACTATCAACTGTTACATTATATGGGCGGAAAGGGGAAATATGAGCCTAAAAAAAGACAAGCCGGCTTTGGCTTGTCTTTTTAGGTCAATCGTTCCTTCTATTTTTTCCGAACAACGGCACTTCGGTTGCGACTCGTTTGATCCTTTCCATGATCCTGCCTGCTTTCACACGCTCCACATCACCGCGATTGGTCGTGGCAATCTGCTGCTCCAGCTGTGCAATGGAATAATTGGATGTAAAGAAGACCGGCAGCCGCTCCATCATCCGATAATGAAGGATGGAGCCGAGTATCTCATCCCGGAACCAAGCCGACTGCGATTCAGCGCCGATATCATCCAGCATCAGTACAGGTGTCTTCTTGAACAGCTCGACTTTCTCATTGACAGAGTCATCCTTGAGGGATGCTTTCATTTCACGTACAAACTCCGGCATATATATGAGCATGCTGGAGATATTCCTTTCGGCCAGATAATTGGCGATGGCTCCAAGGAAATATGTTTTACCAACTCCGAATGGTCCATAAAAATACAGACCCTTCTCGGGGATGGCATCGTCGGTCTGCTGTAGGAACTGCAGCGTCTTCAGGATGGCCTGCTGACGTTCCGGATCACCATGATCAAGCATTTCAGTCGTCGCCTCCAGGATATCCTTCGGCATGTACAGACTGTTGATGCGTGATTGCTGCTTTTGCCGCTCTTCATGCTGCAGGCGGGAGTGGCATTTGTCATAAGCGATACGAATGACATTCCCCTCCACCTCCAGCGTCGGTGTATAGCCATTCAGTATATTCCGGCATTCCTCAAGCGATGGACAGTCCTGGCATTGCTTCGATTGTGTCGTATATTCATAAAGGCGCATCAGATTCCGCTGGATATCCTGTTCGGTAAGCTGCGGATTTGCTTCCAACAGAGCTTTCACCTCTGGGTCCCGCCTCACCTGCTGCTGCATGCGCTCGAAATTCTCTTTGAAATTACTGTTTTCCTGCATCCATTTCCGTAAGGATGCTTGAATGGGTTCCATGCGTGCACCCCCTTCCTGCTAACTCTCAAACTCGATGCTTATTCGCATTGAACTGTTTGAGCATCTCTGCTACATCCGTATCCGGCACGACTGTATCGGCAGGTGCTTCTGCCTTGTCTTTTTGGTCGAACCATTCCGGGACAACCTCCGCACGACCAGCTGTCTTCCTCCTTGCTGCAGGTTGATTCGTGCTGCTCGCTGTGTTCCACGGCTGGTTGCTGCTCTTGGCTAGCTCCATCGCTTCCCGGACAGTGCTGACTTTTTTACGTGCCCAATGTGCCGCGATTTTCTCCATATAAGCTTTCGATAGCTTCATATCAGACTTCAGCAGAACATAATAAACAAGCACATTCATGATTCCAGGCGCCATGCCTTGCTCGGCCATCACATCACGAATGATCTTCAAGTCGGCTGCTGCTGCTGTTCCATTACCGGATATGTCCTCCAGCAGCTGCTTTGGAGAGATCGTCTCCAGCAGCTGGATGAGCTGCTCTTGTTTGGTCGATGCGTGCAGCTGCTGTTTCGTGTCTTTTTGCGGGAGCTCCATGACTTTTGGCTCGGCTGTTTTAGGACGGGCCAAAAACAGATCGTGACAAGCTGCTTTGAACTCTGCTGGATTCAGCTCATGCTTATCCGAAACCGCCCAAAGCAAAGCCTTGTCCAGCTCCAAAGAGGTCAGGCTGTACAGGACCGTCATCGACTCCATCAGTTTCCGGTTCCGCGGTGTAAGAATCAATTCCGGATCGAGCATCCGCTGCTTCAGCGATTGACGCAGCCAGTCATAATCGACTACATCACTGTCGATGGAAGGTCCCCGCTTTTGATCAGCAGCATTTGATGCTGTCACCATCGGCTGGACAGAACGCTTCGTCAGCTTTCCAGCCGAAAAAACAGCCTCGAACGATGCCGTGATTTCTTCAGCCTCTTCAGGCAGCTCTTCCTCCCTGATAAGCACATCGCGCATCTGCTTGAATCTGCTTTCCCCTAATTGGTGATACAAAAGCTGGGACAGCATGTCATCCCGGAAAAAGGCCTCTGGCGGAAACGGTGCGTACAAATCATAAATGTATATATCCTCTTCCCCTTGCTTTTGGAACGTCCGGATGAGTCCGATCGCCTCCAGCTGCAGCCTTGCCTCATATAATTGATCCATCGGTATATCCAGCAAAGTCATCAGCATATGATGCGTCTTCGGTTCACATGTGCCATGATGAACGATATATTCATTGATTAGCGTCTGATATAATGTCACCGCCCGTATCCCGAGCAGCGGCTGATACAGATGAGTCAATGCCACCGAGTATTCCTCCGGGAGCGCTGACTTCATCCGGATCATATAACCATCAGCCGGCAGGAGCTTCCCGATATGCTGACTGTTCATACAATCTGTCCTTTCCTTCTGGCAAAGTCTTACTCTTTCTTATCGGTTTTGATCAAGTCCTTCAACTCTTCCAGGAAGACGCTGATATCCTTGAACTGACGGTAAACAGATGCAAAACGTACATAGGCCACTTCATCCACTTCCGACAAATGTTCCATGACCATTTCGCCGATTTCCTTACTCTGAACTTCGGATGTACCGCTGTTACGCAATTCCTTTTCCACATCTGCTACGATATATTCGATTTGCTCCAATGCAACCGGGCGTTTTTCACATGCTTTGATCAAGCCGCGCAAGAGCTTTTCTTTACTGAATTCTTCGCGCGTCCCTTCCTTTTTCACAACAATCAGCGGAGTTGCTTCGATACGTTCAAACGTGGTGAAGCGAAAGCCGCAGTCTTCACATTCCCTGCGCCGCCGGATGGAACGCCCTTCCTCGATGGGACGGGAGTCTAATACTTTTGTGCTTTTATATTGGCAGTTTGGACATCTCATGCCGATCCACCCCATTACTTCCGCGAAGCCACGGCAGGCTTCGTGCATTTGCGACACTTATGTATCGTCTTTTTCCTATTCTACCACGATTCAAGTGAAAAATCGAAGCGTTCTTCAGCCAACAAAAAAAGGCAGCCAAGGGCTACCCTTTCCATTTACGCAGTGCCAGCACCGCATTATGTCCGCCGAAACCAAAGCCATTCGACAGCGCAGCGGTTAATTCCTGCTCCACCGCTTCATTCGGTACATAAGACAAGTCGCATTCCGGATCAGCATCCCTATAGTTGATCGTTGGCGGTACAATGCCATCCTGCAGTGCTTTGAGCGTTATGATTGCCTCGACCGCCCCGGCTGCACCAAACAAATGCCCTGTCATCGATTTCGTCGAGCTGATGAGCAATTCGCTTGCTTTATCCCCGAATACTTCCTTGATTGCTTTTGTCTCTACTTTATCGCCTTCCGGTGTGCTTGTGGCATGTGCATTGATATAATCCACGTCCCCAAGCCCCATATCAGCCATTTGCATTGCCAGTTTCATCGCACGGGCAGGACCAAGGTAATTAGGCGCCGTGATATGATGCGCATCAGTAGTCGAACCATAGCCTACTATTTCGCCTAGGATCGTCGCACCGCGTTTTTGGGCATGCTCGAGTTCTTCCAATACAAGGATGCCTGCACCTTCTGACATGACGAATCCATCTCGATTGGCATCGAATGGGGAACTTGCAGTCTCAGGTGCATCATTTTGGGTGCTCATCGCCCGCATCTTTGTAAAGCCTGCATAAGCGAATGGCGTGATGGAGGCCTCCGCTCCGCCGGCAAGGATGGCATCTGCATAGCCATGCTTGATATTCAGGAATGCTTCCCCGATGGCATGGTTGCCAGTCGCACAAGCAGATACAGGAGCAAAGCTGGGTCCGCTGAAGCCCGTTTTGATAGAAACGATTCCCGATGCCATGTTGCTGATCATCATCGGCACCATGAATGGGGACACACGTCGCGGCCCTTTATCGAGCATCGTCTGATGATTATCTAAAATGGTATTCACTCCGCCGATTCCAGAACCGATATAGATGCCGACTCGTTCGGGATTCACTGTATCAGCTGACAGATTCGCTTGTTCCATCGCCTGGACAGCTGCTCCATAAGCAAACTGACTGTAGAGGTCAAAACGTTCGATTTCCTTTTTATCAAGGTATTGCTCCGGATTGAATCCGCTGACTATTCCGCCGATTCGCGAAGCTATACCAGCAAACTTTTCCGGATCAAGCTTCTTGATGCCAGACTTACCAGCCTTGATATTATCCCAAAAGCTCTCTACATCCGCTCCAAGCGGTGTGACAGCACCATATCCAGTAACTACAACACGTCTATTCAAGAATATACCTTCTTTCTAGCAGTAACTATTAGTACCTGCTATTATATCGGAAGTCAAATTAAAAAGCGACCGAAAGCTATTCATGCCTTTATGTAGGTTCCCCATTTTCCCAATCCGGATACCCCGCCATATGCACATTAAAAAACCCTGCCTCAAAAGAGAGCAGGGTTGTTGTACTCATATCAATGTGATTTTGGCTGCACTGCCACAGGACCCATGCCCCGCGGAAGCTCTGCTTTCTCACATGTCTTAGCTTCAAGTGCATCAATGATATAATCTGTTGCCACGTTCGGGTCAATGATGTTGCCACAAGTATAAACATCAATGCTGGCATAGCCATGTTCCGGAAAACTGTGGATTGTCAAATGCGATTCAGAGATGATGACCACTCCGCTCACACCATGCGGTGCAAATTTGTGGAAAGCGACCTCCCGCACTTCAGCTCCTGATTTCAAAGCTGCATCAACGAAGATTTGCTCGATCAGCTGCATGTCGTTCAATTTCTCCGCGTTACAATCCCATAATTCCGCTATTACATGTCTTCCCATTGTATCCAATATAAACTTCCCCCTTTGAATATTTACCCAAAAAATAGATGCGTGAGTTGCCACGGGGGAAAGTTAGTCCTAAGAGGTCCTAACCCTTTAAGCAGTCACTTAATGCATAAATCCTTCGGGAAAACATTATTGAAAATATGCTTGTGTGCAGCAATGAATGCATGCAAAAAGTAGTATATAGTGTTTGTACCCGTTTGGCAAGCATACGTTCAAAAATAACACAAAGAGGGGAAATTCAGCTTATATGACTTCTGCCCGCTCGGCCTTGACTATACCGCTGCCGACCAGCTGGGCCAAATCAACCACCCGGCAGGAATAACCCCACTCATTATCGTACCAGGCAATTATTTTTATCTTTTTCCCTTCCATGACGATTGTCGATAAGCCATCGATCGCAGCGGATTGTGGTGTCGTCGTATAGTCGATGGAAACCAGCGGTTCTTCACTATAGGTTATGATGCCCCGCATATCCGTTTCTGCTGCCGTGCGGAATGCATCATTGACTTGTTCTGCAGTGACATCCTCTTCCACATCCACGACCAAATCGACAAGCGAGACATTCGGAGTCGGAACACGCAAGGCCATGCCATGCAGCTTGCCCTTCAGATGGGGCAGCACTTCTGCAAGTGCTTTGGCTGCCCCTGTCGTCGTCGGGATGATCGATTGTGTACAGCCTCTGGCCCTGCGCAGATCTTTATGCGGATTATCAATATTCTTCTGGTCATTCGTGAAGGAATGAACCGTCGTCATCAGACCATTCCTGATGGTGAATCGCTCATCCAAAACTTTGACGACAGGCGCAAGGCAATTCGTTGTACAAGAGGCATTGGAAACAACATGATGCAATTCGCTTTCATAAATCTGGTCATTGACTCCGATTACAATCGTAGCATCCACGTTTTTCCCCGGGGCTGTAATGACGACCTTCTTTGCACCTGCATCCAAGTGTGCAGAGGCTGCTTCCCGGGAGCAGAATTTCCCTGTTGCTTCAATGACGACATCCACTCCAAGCTCTCCCCACGGCAAAAGCTTTGGGTCACGCTCCCCGACGACACGTATTTTTCTTCCGTCATATACGATTGCACCTGCTTCTGCGGAAATATCATTCTCCAAATTACCATGTACACTGTCATAACGCAGAAGATGGGCCAGCGTCTCTGCCGGATAGGAAGCATTCACTGCCACAATTTCCAAATCGGGCATTTCCATCGCTCGTCTGCAAACCAATCTGCCGATTCTGCCAAATCCATTAATCGCTATACGTGTTGTCATCATATTGCCTCCTTAATGTGTCACACTATATTGTAAATATCTAAAAATAGTATAACATATTGAGATAAAAATGCGAACAAAAAAAAGAGCCCTTTTCATTGGGCTCCTCCTATAATGTTCCACGATATCAAGAGCTGCTTCAGCTGTTCTTTCGTTTCTTCCCTGCTACCATTGTTATCGATGATCGCATCGGCTCGGGCCGCTTTATCGTCCAAAGGCATCTGGCTTCCGATTCGATCCAATGCTTCCTGTTCCGTCAAGCTATTACGGAGCATCAGTCTCTCCAGCTGCACTTGGGGATCGACGCATACAACGACAACTTTATCCACTAGATGCAATTGCTTGCCTTCGAACAGCAGCGGGATGTCAAGAACGACTGCTGGATGCTTGGACTTGAGACGGTCACGCTCAGCAGTCATCCTCTCCCTGACGACAGGATGTACGATACCATTCAGCACCTCCCGCTTCTGTGGATCCCGGAAGATGATACCGCCCAGCTTCGGCCGGTCCAGCGTCCCGTCGGGAAGCAGGATCTCTGCTCCGAACGCATCGACAATGGCTGCCAAGGCAGGCTCCCCAGGCTCGACGACTTCCCGGGCGACTACATCTGCATCAATGACCGGAATATCGTATTCCCTGAACAAATCGCTTACGGTACTTTTTCCGGATGCAATGCCCCCTGTAAGTCCAATTACAATGCCCATGGCTTGTTCCTTCCTCCTTTACCGCTGACAGGCCGTGCAGATATGAGTGCCTCTCCCGCCGACTTTGATTTTGATGATCTCCCTGCCGCAATTCGGGCATGGGGTTCCTTGCTGGCTGTATACAAGCAATTGCTTCTGGAACGTCCCGATTTTCCCTTGGCTGTTCACATAACTGCGTATTGTACTGCCGCCCTTTTCAACTGCTTCCAGCAAGGTTTCAGCAGCCGCTTGCTGGATGCGGACCAATTCTATGTCCTCCATCGACGAGCCGCGGCGTTCCGGATGCACCCCCGCCTTAAAGAGCGTTTCATCCACATAAATATTGCCCAAGCCAGCCACCACCGACTGATCGAGTAAAATATTTTTGATCATCCGGCTGCTTCGCTGCACCTTTTCCTTGAAATACTCCAAAGTGAAGGATTCATCGAAGGGCTCTGGGCCAACCAAGGTGAGCGGCGGTGTGTCATACTCCTGTCCTTCCTTGAACAAATGCATCGTACCGAATTTCCGTACGTCATTATATCGCAGCTGTTCCCCATTCTTCAGATGGAAGATGACATGGGTATGCTTATCATCCGGCTCCGTTTCCGGTTTGACGGAGAACTTCCCTTCCATCCGCAAATGGGACACAATCACATCTCCATCCAAATAGAACATGAGAAACTTTCCTTTTCGGCCAATAGAGCGGAAAGTCTGTCCTTTCAGCCGCTCTATGAAACGATCCATCCCTTCATCGAATTTTATGATTTTAGGCCAGCGGACGGTGATATCTTCAATCGTCTTATCGACGACAAGCTGTTCCAATGTCCTCCTGGCTGTTTCCACCTCTGGTAATTCCGGCATTCCTTGTCCTTCTTTCCGTGCTTATTTCGCGTCGTACCATGTTTTTCCGTATGCGTATTCCACTTTCAGCGGCACATCGAGCTCCACTGCGTGCTCCATGACATCCGGCACGATTTCCTTCAATTTCTCGATTTCAGATTCCGGGGCTTCCAGAATCAATTCATCATGCACTTGCAGGAGAAGCTTTGCCTCCAGCTGCTCTTCTTCCAAGCGTGCTGCCAAATCAATCATCGCTTTCTTGATGATATCGGCTGCGCTGCCCTGGATCGGCGTATTCATCGCCGTACGCTCGGCAAAGCTGCGCACATTGAAGTTCCGGCTGGTCAAATCCGGCAAATAGCGCCTGCGGTTCATGATGGTTGTGACAAATCCTTTTTGTTTGGCATCCTGGACGATATCTTCCATATATGTTTTCACACCTGGGAAGCTCTGGAGATAACGATCGATGAACCGCTGTGCTTCCTTCCGTGTAATACCCAGGCTTTGGGATAATCCATAATCGCTGATACCATATACGATGCCGAAATTGACCGCCTTTGCCTGGCGGCGCATGTTGCTCGTGATATCCTTCTCTTCGACATGGAAAACATCCATTGCTGTCCGGCTGTGAATGTCCATATCCGCATTGAAGGCCTCGATCAATTTTTCATCCTTTGCAATATGTGCCAGCACACGCAGCTCGATCTGGGAATAATCGGCGGCAAAGATGACGGACTTCTCTTTTGATGGAACGAAAGCTTGTCTGATTTTGCGTCCTTCTTCCAGTCTGATCGGGATATTCTGCAGATTCGGCTCCGTTGAGCTCAATCGTCCGGTTTGCGTCAATGCTTGATTGAACCGGGTATGGATTTTATTCGTTTCCTTATCCACAACCTTAAGCAGACCTTCGATATAAGTGGATTGAAGCTTGCCTAGCTGGCGGTACAATAGCAGCTGCTGAATGATTTCATGCTGATCAGCAAGCTGTTCCAATACATCTGCTGATGTGGAATAACCTGTCTTCGTCTTTTTGATGACCGGCAGACCGAGTTTCTCGAAAAGAATCGGGCCGAGTTGTTTCGGGGAATTCAGATTGAACTCCTCACCGGCTAATGCATACACCTTTTGTTCGATTTCAGCCAGTCTGCCGCCAAGTTCTTCCTTCATCTCCTTGATACGATCCACATCGACCTGCACACCAAGATATTCCATCTCGCCTAGGATGGCAGCAAGCGGCATCTCCAGATTACGGAACAAGTCAAGCTGTTCGTAGCCCGACAGCTTTTCTTCCGCCTCTGGCTTGAGTTTGTAGATGACCATTGCTTTCCTGCCAAGATGCTCGCTGAAAGCATCCAAATCCGGCACTTTCATTTTTGCACCTTTGCCGTATACCTCTTCATCATATAAAACATCCCCCTCACCAAGACGATGCCCGATTGCCGGGATATCATGGTGATTTTCGGATGGATTTATCAAGTAAGATGCCAATAGTAAATCAAAATCGGCGTTCTCCAGTCTTATACCATGGTGCAGCAATGCCACGACTGATCGCTTCACATCAAAAACCCATTTTGCTTTCGAAGCATCCTCTGCCCAAGCTTTAAAAACATCGGATTTATATGCGACATCCGAAGGAATGAAATACGCACCGTTCGCATTGGCAAGACCAAAGCCTTCAATTTTTGCTGTATGGTAGTTATCCGTCAGCATTTCGACAACAAGCGCATCCTCACCGGTGAACAAATCCTCGGTGATCTCTTCCACGATCGTGACATCCAGCGGGGTCAGCTCTTCCGCTTCTTCCTCCGGCGCCCCTTCGTCCCCGATTCTCCCAAGCAGCGACTGAAAGCCCAAATCCTTGAAAATCGTACTGACAGCAGCACTTTGATATCCATCGTAGTTGATGTCGCCAAGGCTCACTTCGATTGGTGCCTCTGTTTCGATCGTCGCCAGCTCCCGGCTCATGAACGCTGATTCCTTATTGTCTGTAAGCTTTTGCTTGATGCTCTTCCCTGATACGGCATCCAGCTGCTCGTAAATGCCATCAAGTGTCTGGAACTGTTTCAGCAGTTTTACCGCTGTCTTTTGTCCGACTCCGGGAACTCCAGGTATATTATCGGAGCTGTCACCCATGAGCGCCTTCATGTCGACAATCTGCTCAGGTTTGACCTCCATGTTCTCCAGCAGGAAATCCGGTGTATAGGAATCGATTTCGCTGATTCCCTTCCGCGTAAGCTGAATCGTTGTCTTATCACTTACAAGCTGCAGTAAGTCCTTATCCCCGGAAATGACTTTGATTTCAAAATCATCTGCCTCTGCCTGCTTAACCAGTGTACCGATGATATCATCCGCTTCATATTGATTCAGCTGATAATGTTTGATCGAGAAAGCATCCAGCAATTCACGCAGCAGCGGAAATTGTTCCGATAATTCCGGCGGTGTTTTCTGACGGCCGCCTTTGTATTCTTTATATGTTTCATGACGGAAGGTGGTCTTCCCTGCATCGAAGGCGACCAGCATATGTGTCGGATTTTCATTTTCCAATATTCTAAACAGCATCGTCGTGAAACCGTAAATGGCATTTGTATGTATACCCTTGTCATTATTCAACAATGGAAGGGCAAAAAATGCCCGGTAAGCAATGCTGTTTCCATCTATCAAAACCAATTTTTTCGTCATACATCAAACTCCTTTATCATCGTTCCTGTCTCTTCTCAATAGTTTACCATGTTTCCCTGCCGAAACAAAAAAGATCGTCCAGCTGGACGATCTTAGCCAAGCGCCTTTGGCAGGCGAATGGAGAACGTGGTGCCTTTATTCACTTCACTGCTTACCGTGATCGTTCCGTCATGCGCCTCGACCACATGCTTAACGATGGCAAGGCCCAGTCCGGTTCCGCCCGTATTACGGCTGCGGGCTTTGTCTACCCGATAAAAACGCTCAAAGATACGGTCGAGCGAATCCTCTGGGATGCCGATTCCGGTATCCGAAATCTCGGCAAACACTGCATCATTCGATTGTGTCACCTTCAGCTTCACCTTGCCGTTCGGCGGTGTATAATTGACTGCGTTATTCATCAGGTTGATCACAAGCTGCTTCAGCCGATCCTCATCACCGCGCATGATGACGCTGTCGGGAAGCTCCAACTCCACATCAATCTGCTTGCTTGCTGCATGCTGCTCAATCATCGGCATGATCGTATCAATCATCGAACTGAAATCGAGCCTCTCCACCCTCACCTGAAGTTCATCTTTTTCCAAACGCGAGAGCTCGAGCAAATCCTTTACCAAAGCCTGCAGGCGCTGACTTTCTTTATTGATGATCGTAATGAAGCGCTCGGTGAGTTCCTTATCATCCAGTGCGCCTTCCTCCAGCAGCGTTTCGGAAAAGCCGCGTATGGAGGTGAGGGGTGTTTTCAGTTCATGCGAGACATTGGCCACGAAGTCCTTTCGCATCTCTTCGACTCGTTTCAGATCCGTGATCTCATAAAATACAAGCACAGCACCCTTCAAATCATACGAGTCATTGAAAATCGGCGCCGCCACAATTTCGAAGAAGCGCTTTTCCTTCTCCAGCTGAAGCGTGAAAGCATCCCGCACCTTTTCTTCATAAAGAAATGCCTCAGAAACGACATGATGGATATTGCTTTGCGAAATGGTGTCATGGTAAACGTGGCCGATATAATCCTTGTCCCTTCCTCCGAAAACGGATAGGAACTTCCTGTTGACCAAATGGACATATCCACGCTCATCAACAAGCATCAAACCACTTTCCATATTATCGATCACCGTTTCCAGCTGATCCTCCTGCATCTTCTCCAGCAGCTCCAGCTCATGCAAATTGCGCGCGATTTGATTCACGGAACGGATCAGTCTGCCGGCATCCCCGTAAAAATTCTCATAATTCCTAGCCTTATAATTCCCTTTCACCAGTTCTTCCGCAACTTCGGCAGTCACGGAAACAGGTTTGATATAGCGTTCCTGCAGCCGGTACAATACCGAAATGATCAGCGCTGCACCAATCAGCAGGACACTCCAGAGAATAAACCACTCATTTGTGATTTGCATAAGGATAAAACCGATTGCCGCAAAGACCAGCAAGATGAGTGATCCATAAACGGCAATCCCATAAGAGCTCCGACGCATTACTGCGGCTCCTCCATCTTATAGCCCAAGCCGCGGATGGTCTTGATATAAACAGGATGTTTGGAATCAGGTTCGATCTTTTCGCGCAGATGGCTGATATGCACATCCACGATTCGCGTATCTCCGACGAAATCATAATTCCACACGGAGCTTAACAGCTGATCGCGTGACATGACTCGGCCCTTGTTTTTCGCAAGATACAGCAAGAGTTCAAATTCCTTGCGGGTAAAACTCAAGGATTCTCCATTAATGGACGCTTCGTATTGATCCGGGAATATGGATAATCCCGAAATCTTGATCTCTCCGCTTTCCAAATAATTATCATTCTTATTCGTACGGCGCAAGATGGCCTTGATCCGCGCAACAACCTCTTTCGGGCTGAATGGCTTCGTAAGATAATCATCCGCACCAAGCTCAAGTCCCAGCACCTTGTCCAATTCCTCATCACGCGCTGTAAGCATGAGGATCGGCGTGTCAATCTGTTTCTGCCGAAGCTGCTTGCAAACTTCGGTGCCGTCCAATTCCGGCAGCATCAAATCAAGGACAATCATATCGTATGTATTCTGCAATGCCTTCTGCAATCCAGTCAGACCATCGAAGGCCGTTTCTGTTTCAAATCCAGCTCTTTCTATATTGAATTGCAATAAAGTTACGATGGATTCTTCATCATCAACAATAAGTACTTTTTGTGCCATGGATACTAGCCCCCTCTATGCAACATCATACCGTTTTCCAACTGTAAAGTGAACCATACGTTTTCGCTTTCTCTGTTAAGAATTTGTAAATATAAAAAAGCCTATCCTTTTTTGGATAGGCTTTGCTATTTTATTGAAGAACACTCATGACCTTGCGTACGGATTCAACGGATTTATCAAGCTGTGCTTTCTCTTCATCCGTCAGCTCCAGCTGGATGACATCTTCCAGTCCATCGCCCCCGATGATCGTCGGCACTCCCAGGAATAGATCATTATAGCCATATTCACCCTCCAAATATGCAATGGATGGAATGACACGCCGCTGATCTTTCAGGATTGCTTCCACCATGACGAGGAGGGAAGCTGCCGGTGCATAATAAGCACTTCCGTTTCCAAGCAAGTTGACGATTTCACCGCCGCCTTTGCGTGTGCGCTCGACAATGGCTTGGAGGCGATCCTCGGGAATCAATGTTTCAAGCGGTATGCCTCCCGCATAGGAGTAGCGGATGAGCGGCACCATATCATCGCCATGTCCGCCGAGGACGAAGCCGGTGATATCTTTGACAGACAGGTTGAGCTCCTCCGCTACGAATGTGCGGAAACGTGCCGTGTCTAGCACACCGGACTGACCGATTACACGGTTGCGCGGGAAGCCTGATGTTTTGTACACCGTGTATGTCATCGCATCGACCGGGTTAGTGAGTACGACAATGATGCTGTTCGGCGAATACTTCACAACTTGTTCTGTAACGGATTTCATGATCTTGCTGTTCGTGTTCACTAGATCATCCCGGCTCATACCCGGCTTGCGGGCGATACCTGCAGTGATGACGACCACATCGGAATCCTGTGTGTCCGCATAATCCGCAGTCCCCTTCACATGTGCATCGAATCCTTGCACCGGAGATGCTTCCAGCATATCCAATGCCTTACCCTTCGTTGGGTCTTCCATGTCCGGAATGTCCACTAACACGACATCCGCCAGTTCTTTTTGAGCGATCAGGAATGCTGTTGTAGCTCCTGTGAAACCACTGCCGATTACGGATACTTTTCTGCGCTTGATTGCCATGATGATTCCTCCTTTGACACGTTAGTCCATATTTTTGATCAATTCATCACCGAACTCGGACGTCTTCACTTCTGTGGCACCGTCCATCAATCGTGCGAAATCATAAGTGACAACTTTGGATGCAATTGTCTTATCCATAGCTTTCGTGATCAAATCCGCCGCTTCCCTCCAGCCCAGGTGTTCAAGCAGCAGCACACCGGAAAGGATGACGGAAGATGGATTCACTTTGTCCAAGCCAGCATATTTCGGAGCTGTACCATGAGTCGCTTCGAAGATCGCATGACCGGTTTCATAGTTGATATTCGCCCCTGGAGCGATCCCGATTCCGCCGACTTGTGCAGCAAGTGCATCGGAAATGTAATCTCCATTCAAGTTCATCGTAGCTACTACATCGAACTCTGCAGGACGAGTCAGAATCTGCTGCAGGAAGATATCTGCAATGGCATCCTTGATGATGATCTTGCCGGCTGCTTCGGCTTCCTGCTGTGCTTTGTCAGCAGCTTCGCGGCCTTGGTCTTCAGCGATTTTATCATACTGCTGCCATGTGAATACCTTATCTCCGTATTCAGCCTCGGCCAGTTCGTAACCCCAGTTCTTGAAGGCACCCTCGGTGAATTTCATGATGTTGCCTTTATGGACCAGTGTCACACTTTTTCTGTTCTCTTGGATCGCGTAGTCAATCGCAGCGCGTACCAATCGTTTCGTACCTTCTTCGGATACAGGCTTGATGCCGATACCAGATGTTTCAGGGAAGCGAATTTTATGTACTCCCATTTCATTCTCAAGAAAATCGATGACTTTCTTCACTTCCGGTGAACCCTTCTGCCATTCGATACCAGCATAGATATCCTCCGTATTCTCACGGAAGATCACCATATCCGTATCTTCTGGTCGCTTCACGGGTGATGGAACACCCTTGAAGTAACGGACCGGACGCAAGCAAGTAAACAAATCAAGCTCTTGTCTGAGCGCCACGTTCAATGAACGGATACCGCCGCCGACCGGTGTCGTCAATGGACCTTTGATGGCAATCTTGTATTCACGGATTACATCCAATGTTTCGTTCGGGAGCCATTCGCCTGTTTTATCGAATGCTTTCTGCCCTGCATAGACTTCTTTCCATTCAATCGACTTCTCGCCTTTGTAAGCCTTATCCACTGCAGCCTCGAGTACACGGCTAGCGGCAGCCCAAATATCAGGACCTGTTCCATCTCCTTCGATGAAAGGGATGACCGGACGGTCTGGTACTTGCAACGCTCCGTTTGTTACTGTGATTTTGTTTGCTTCAGCCATGTTCGATTCCTCCTAAGGTAAAATCTGATACTCTATAAGTTTAGCAAAAATTGGCCTTTATGGTTGTAAAAAAATTAGACTCTTTCTTCAAGCGGTGTATACGCACGATGTGTTTTCCCTACGTATTCCGCACGCGGACGGATCAGACGGTTGTCTGCATACTGCTCCAGGATATGTGCAATCCATCCGGAGAAACGGCTTACCGTGAAAATAGGTGTATAAAGATCATGGTCGATCCCCAAGCTGTAATATACAGTAGCGGAATAGAAATCGACGTTAGCCGGGAGGTTCTTTTCCCGCTTGACGATATCCTCTACTTTTACGCTCATCTCGTACCATTTCGTCTGACCTGTGATCTCCGTCAGTTCACGGGACATTTCTTTCAGGAATTTCGCACGCGGATCACCAGATTTATAGACTCGATGTCCCATGCCCATGATTTTTTCCTTGTTGGCGAATTTCTTCTCAAGGAAGGCTTCCACATTGTCGATGTCTCCGATTTCAAACAGCATTTCCATCACTGCCTCGTTCGCGCCTCCATGGAGCGGACCCTTCAAGGCACCGATTGCAGCCGTCAGGCCGGAATACATATCGGACAATGTTCCCACACATACGCGCGCTGTGAATGTAGACGCATTCAGCTCATGGTCTGCATGAAGCACCAGCGCCTTATTCATCGCTTCGACCTCGATGTCCTTCGGCTCTTTCTCATTGAACATATACAAGAAATTCGCAGCGTAGCTGTAATCTTCCCTAGGTGCCACCGGTTCCTGACCGGAACGCAGGCGGGAAAATGCCGCTACCAGTGTCGCGATCTGCGCCTGAAGACGGATTGCCTTTTTGGCATTCGCTTCCGGCGTATTCACTTCTGCATCTTCATCATACAAACCGAGCAGGGATACAGCCGTGCGGAGTGCCGCCATCGGGTGAACCGCTTTCAAATCACATGATTCCAAATGTTCGATGACCGGCTCAGGAAGCTTAGCCTGCGCAGCCAATTCCCCTCTTAGCTGGGCAAGCTGCTCCTCAGTCGGCAGCTCATCATGCCATAACAAATAAATTACTTCCTCGAAACTGGAATTACTAGCAAGATCATCGATGCTATAGCCTGCATAAGTCAACTGATCGTCAATGATCGAGCTGATCTTGGATTCTGCAGCAACAACACCTTCAAGCCCCTTAACTACTGCCATGTTAATCTCTCCCCTTTAGTAAAAGTCAAAACGCTAACATGTGTAATAAAAACTTCAAGTTGCTAGATATTTGAGTGAAGCACTTTCATTATAAACATAATATTTGAGTTTGTGAAATGAAAACGTTTTAATTTTTTTGTTTTCTTTATTATTTGATTATTATCAAATTTTTGTCATTTTGTAAATAGTCCGATGATCTGAAGCACCATATAAGCGATTCCCGCTCCGATCAGCGGTCCTACTGCCACGCCGTTCAATAGCACCACTGCAAGGATCGTTCCGATGACGAGCGCCACTGTCACCTGCGGATCTGTAGACATCAGATTGACGCCATATTTGCCGAGCACCGCCACCAGGATACCTGCTGCCAAGGCTATCCATGCATAATATGACTTCACACTCGCATATAAATCCTTGAACCCGATTTCACCGCTTGCTATGGGGACAAGCACCGCAATCGTAAGAACGGTTATCCCGATACTCAATCCTTTCGAAGCAAGGAAGGGGAACAGTTTATCATCCAGCTGCAGGACTTTGATACCGAGCAGGATGTATGCTGCGATTGTAATGGATTGGTTCTTACCGACGATTCCCAAGATAAGTATGATTACTAAAAATAATGATGATGTATTTAACAAAATTTATTCCTCCAAACTTTCTATACGACGATAAAGGATGTGGGCCCATGCAAATGACAACTCTTCACCAGCTGCTGCGATTATGCATCGTACTGGGATCGACTGCCGGCAGTATTGCAATCATTCTGCTGGCCGCTCCTTATGTATATCCATTTATCATCTCTCTCATCCTCGCCATCCTGATGAATCCAGCTGTCCGCTTGATCGAACGGAAGACAGCCCTGAACAGGACGGCTGCTGTCGGGCTTATCTTACTAATTTTTTTGGGGTTATGCCTTGGCGGACTTGCATTGGCAGTGAATGAAATCGCTCAAGGAGCTGCCTATCTAGCCAAGACCGTACCCGTTCATTTCAGCGATTTTGTAAACTATGTACAAAGACTCGCGGAATTATATATTGTTCCTTATTATGAGCGGCTGATGTCTTTCCAGCAGGATTTGAATCCCGGCCAGCAAGAAGCTTTGGATGAGAATCTCCAAGCTGTCATCCAGCATCTTTCCTCTACTCTCGGTGAAGGAATCCAAGCAGCACTGGAAGCTGTCCCGATGCTGATCGGCAAGGCTCCGCTTTATATAAGCGTCTGTATTTTTGCCTTGCTTGGGACTTTTTTCATTTGTAAGGATTGGGAGAAAATCACGGTATATCTTGATCGTTTTCTCCCTGCCTTACTGCTGACCTCCACCAGACAAGTAGGGAAAGGCTTGATGAGGGCTTGTATAGGCTTCCTCAAAGCACAAGCCCTGCTGCTGAGCCTGACATTCGTCATCATGTGTTCAGGCTTTGCTGTGCTTCGTATCGAGCACCCGATTGCTACGGCCTTCTTTATTTCCCTGATCGATGTCGTGCCTTATTTGGGAACTGGCATTGTCTTCGTCCCTTGGATCCTATACAGCTTCCTGTCGGGGAACTTTTCTTTGACGATAGGACTAGCTGTGCTGTACCTTGTAATCGTGCTGCAGCGGCAGCTCATGGAACCAAACCTATTGTCCGTCCAGATCGGGCTGCATCCGCTGGCAACACTGATTGCCGTCTTTGCCGGCTTTCAGCTATTGGGTTTTATCGGCCTTCTCGCCGGACCAGTGCTGCTGGTAGTCTTGCACACGCTGCACCATACCGGCGTCTTGCGCATCCTCTGGAAGTATATCAAATACGGCAATCAGCATTAGCGGCGGTATACTCGGATGGTATTTTTCGAAATCAGCCGCATGAGCAGTGCCTGCACCCAATAACGAAGCCTTTTACGGGTAAACGGCAGCAGAAACAAAAGGCCAATCAGATCGCTGAAAAAACCAGGCAGCAATAATAGAAATCCGCCAATGAGTATACATGTTCCATTGAGCAGTTCTTCCGTCGGCGGCTGGCCGTTCTGCATTTGCTCCCTGGCCCTTCTATACGTCTGGATTCCTTCGCGGCGTGCCAGGGCCACCCCAAGCAGACCCGTCGCTATGATAAGAAGGAACAGCCAAAGAAAACCAATTTTCAAACCAGCCCAGATGAAAAATGTTATTTCAATGGCTGGAAATAAAATAAACAGGAAAAGTAACGCTTTTTTCATACGCAACGCTCCATTGGTCAGAATAGCTTTAGTTTAACACAGCCCTATGGTAAATAAAAAAAGAGAGGGTATCGAGACCCTCTCCTTCACACTTAGCTCTTATAGGACGCTGGCATGTCCATCGTAAATATCGCCTTTGGCTGCATCGACTGTTACCAATGCGCCATCAGTGACCTTTGTTGTCGCTTCCGGCACGCCTACTACGACCGGAATGCCAAGGCTTAGACCGACAACCGCTGCGTGGGATGTCAAGCCGCCTTCTTCCACGATCAGTCCGCCTGCTTTCTCGATGGCAGGCATCATGTCTTTATCCGTACCGTATGTCACAAGGATATCTCCTTGCTGTACAAGACGCTGTGCTTCATCAGCATCCTTCGCCACGACGGCTTTACCGTAGACACTGCCTTTTCCGATTCCTTGGCCTTTGGCAAGGATATCGCCGATTACATGGACTTTCATCAAGTTGGTCGTTCCAGTTTCACCTACCGGTACACCTGCAGCGATGATGATGCGGTCGCCGCGTTTGAACAAATCAGTAGATAAACCAGTATCGACTGCCAGATCCAGCATATCATCCGTAGATTCCACACGTTCACCAGTAATCGCTTGAACACCCCAAACAAGGGAAAGTCTGCGATTTGTCGCTTCATCGAATGTAACCGCCACGATTGGGGCTTTCGGACGATACTTGGAGATCATCTTCGCAGTATAGCCGCTTGAAGTAGCTGTCACGATTGCACTGACACTCAAGTTGATGGCAGTATGGCCGACAGACTGGCTGATTGCGTCTGTAATCGTCATATCACTTGCTTTTGAGCGCTCGTCAAGGATCGCTTTATGATCAAGTGCAGTTTCTGCTTTACGTGCAATATTATTCATCGTACGTACTGCTTCGACAGGGTAGTTACCGGCTGCTGTTTCACCGGAAAGCATGATTGCATCCGTTCCATCGAAGATCGCATTGGCAACGTCGGACGCTTCCGCACGTGTCGGGCGCGGGTTGCGCTGCATGCTGTCAAGCATTTGGGTAGCCGTGATAACTGGTTTGCCAGCGATGTTGCAGCGCTTGATCATTTCCTTTTGTGCCAAAGGTACATCTTCAGCAGGGATTTCGACACCAAGGTCGCCACGTGCAACCATCAGACCATCACTCACCTGAAGGATTGCATCCAGGTTATCGAAGCCTTCTTGGTTTTCGATTTTCGGAATGATTTGGATATGGCCAGCTTCATGCTTCTCAAGCAATTCACGGATTTCCAGCACATCGGATGGGCGTCTTACGAAGGAAGCAGCGATGAAATCGATGCCTTGTTCGATTCCGAACTCGATGTCGTTTGCATCCTTTTCTGTGATACCCGGAAGGTTTACACTGACACCAGGTACATTGACACCTTTTTTGTTTTTAAGCAAACCGGAGTTCAATGCTCTAGTTTTGATTTCATTATTCGCTTTATCGATATCCAATACTTCCAATTCGATCAAGCCATCATCCAATAGAAACTTCGATCCGACATGCACATCATTGATCAAGCCTGGATACGTTACAGAGAATCTCTCTTTGGAACCTTCCATTTCGTTCATGCTGACAAAGATCTCGTCGCCTTTTTCAATGTTCGCTTCGCCGCCTTGCAGGACACCAGTACGAATCTCGGGACCTTTTGTATCCAAAAGGATAGCGACTGTTTTGCCAGTGCGTTTTGAAGCTTCGCGAATGTTCTTGATGCGAGCGCCGTGCTCCTCGAAATCCCCATGGGAGAAGTTGAGGCGCGCGACATTCATGCCTGCCTCGATTAGCTGAACCAGTGTTTCTACGGACTCGGACGCCGGTCCGATTGTACATACGATTTTTGTCTTTCTCATTTTGAGAATCCTCCTTCAGTAGTGCAACAACTATTAGATCGATAATTCCTGTGATAGCTTGTACATATCCAGGTCGATTTCGTGTTTCCGGTCTAAGATTTCCAGGATATCATGGTCCACAAGTTTATTATTCTGGATTCCTACCATGCGTCCGGATTTGCCTTCGAGCAGAAGATCGACAGCTTTTGCACCAAGACGGCTTGCAAGCACCCGATCATTCGCAGTAGGCGATCCGCCCCTTTGCACATGCCCCAGAATAGTGACCCTTGTATCCATATTCGTTGCTTCTTCGATGCGTTTGCCGAACTCGAATCCACTGCCGACTCCTTCTGCAACGATGATGATACTATGTTTCTTGCCCCGTTCCTGACCCCGCTTCAGACGTTCGATCACGTCATTGAAATCCGTCGGCTGTTCCGGGATCAGGATGCTTTCGGCACCGTCCGCAAGCCCTGCCCACAGGGCAATATCCCCTGCATGGCGGCCCATGACCTCGACTACATATGTGCGCTCGTGGCTTGTGGCAGTATCGCGGATTTTATCGATGGCTTCAATTACAGTATTCAATGCCGTATCAAAACCGATCGTAAAATCGGTACCCGGGATATCGTTGTCGATCGTTCCCGGCACGCCGATGCAAGGATAACCTTTTTTAGTCAGTTTCTCTGCTCCGCGGAAAGAACCGTCGCCGCCGATCACCACCAACCCTTCGATGCCGAAGCGTTTCAGCTGTTCGATGCCTTTATCCTGTCCTTCATCGGTTTTGAATTGTTCGCAGCGTGCTGTGTGCAGCATCGTTCCGCCGCGCTGGATGATATCACCGACAGAGCCAAGATCCAACTGCTTGATATTTCCATCAATCAGCCCTTGGTAGCCATTGTATATGCCATACACTTCCAAATCATGATAAATAGCCTTCCTTACGACAGAACGAATTGCCGCGTTCATGCCTGGAGAGTCCCCTCCGCTTGTCAGAACACCTATCTTTTTCATGCGCTCACCTCTAGACAATTTCGATTATAGAACTTTTATACCCTCTCAAAGATAATCCTTATCCAACTTATTATCAAATAAAAACATATAATTTTCTTATTAAAAAAAGTAAGAGAAAAGAATTCCGCAAAAAGCCTATGTAAATCGTTTACAGAAGCGGAAGATGAAGTCAATCGGCCGGCTGCTTATTCAGCATACGAACCGATTTTATTATATTTTTCCCATCTTTGTTCCAGTAATACTTGCTTCTCCAGCTTTTCCAATTCAGCAAGCTGCTCCGCAATCACTTGATCCACGAGTTCAGCCTGCGCTTGGAGATCCCGATGGGCGCCGCCGCGGATTTCCGGGATGATGCCATCAATTACTCCCAGCTCCTTAAGGTCAGGGGCCGTGATCTTGAGCTTTTCAGCAGCTTCCTTCGCTTTTCCGCCATCCTTCCACAGGATGGAGGCTGCGCCTTCCGGTGAAATGACAGAGAATGTGGAATTCTCCAGCATAAGCAGGCGATCGCCGACACCAAGTGCCAATGCACCGCCGCTGCCGCCTTCCCCGATAACGATGCAAATGATCGGTACTTCGAAGCCGGCCATCTCCATCAGGTTGCGGGCAATCGCTTCACTTTGCCCGCGTTCTTCTGCGGCACGGCCCGGGAAAGCTCCCTTCGTGTCGATGAAGCAAATGATCGGACGGCCGAATTTGGCAGCCTGCTGCATATGACGAGCCGCTTTGCGGAAGCCTTCTGGATGAGGCATGCCGAAATTACGGCGAATATTCTCTTTCGTCGTTTTGCCCCGCTGATGGCCGACAACCGTGACTGGGCGGCCTTTATATTTGGCGATTCCTGCGACAATCGCTGCATCATCGCCATAATAGCGATCTCCATGGAACTCCAGGAAATCCGTGAAAAGGTGCCCGACATAATCAAGCGTCGTCGGACGCTCTGCATGCCTTGCCATTTGGACACGATCCCAAGGCTTGAGATTCGTATAAATATCGTTTTCCAGTTTTTCCAGCCGCGTTTCCAGCTTGACGATTTCTTCCGTCAAGTCAAGATCGCTTTCCTTCGTGAACTTCTTCAGTTCCGCAATCTTCTCGCGCAGAGCGATGACTGGCTTCTCGAATTCCAATATTTGTTTCATGATACGTTTCCTCCTGCTTGATGGATATCGAGGATCGTGGTCAGGTATTTTTTCATATCATGGCGATTGATGACAGCATCAAGCTGCCCATGCTCCAATAGAAATTCCGCAGTCTGGAAGTCCTCCGGCAATTTCTCCCGAATCGTTTCCTCTACAACACGTCTTCCGGCAAACCCGATCAACGCACCAGGCTCTGCAAAGTTGTAATCGCCTAATGAGGCAAAGCTTGCAGATACTCCCCCATATGTAGGGTTCGTCATGACAGAAATCATCAATCCGCCTGCGTCGCGGAAACGCTGCACAGCAGCAGACGTCTTCGCCATCTGCATCAGACTCAAGGCACCTTCTTGCATTCTGGCTCCGCCGGATGCGGTGAAGATGATGAATGGAATGTTCGCCTCGCGTGCTCTTTCGATTGCACGTGCGATTTTTTCCCCGACTACGGACCCCATGCTGGCCATCCTGAATCGTGAGTCCATCACCGCAAAGGCAGTACGAAAACCATTGATTGTTCCTTCACCAGTCACAACAGCTTCTTTTAAGCTGGTTTTTAGCTGATCCTTCTCCAATTTTTGCAGATAGCTTGGGAATTCCAGCGGATTGCCGGTTGTTAAGTCTGTGTCATATTCCATAAATGAACCTTCATCGAACAAGCTGTTTATTCGCTCTTCAGAAGGCAATTGATGATGGTGGCCGCAGTTCGGGCACACATACAATTGCTTTCTCATCTCTTCTCGGTAGTAGATCTTTCCACAGTCCGAGCATTTGAGCATGAGTCCTTCAGGAATATCCTGCTTCGCCTCTCCATTGGGCTTGGAAGCATGTTTCTTCTTGCTAAAAAAATCTTTAAGCAAGGTAATTCCTCCTTTTGAACAAACGCATCTAACTATTTATTGTACCATCATTTCCTTGTACGTGCGCGTTAAAATTCAACTATGTAAACTCTTATAACCTGCAAAAAGCAGACAATTTCCAACTATGGAAACGTCTGCCTGCGCAGGTTGGATATCAATCTTCGTCGATGATTGTAAGCTGACGAGTCTTTTCGGCCACTTCTTCCGGATCGACCGTGATACGGTTGACGCCGGTATCCATCGCTGCTTTTGCCACTGCTTTCGCTACTGCC
>NZ_NQFP01000022.1:0-19018 GCF_002271665.1 Terribacillus sp. 7520-G
TCTCGTTGTCAACATGTTTTTTTCTTGCTGTCTACTCCGTTCCGAAGCGACTTGAATAATTTATCACGTTTATGGATATAATGCAAGACTTTATACTAAAAAATATTGAATTGCAGCCAATGATGCAATCCCTGGAATTCCCAATAGACCTGCCAAGACCGCAGTTGCTGCATTGATCGGGATATGAAGACCAGCAAGCGCACCTACTACATTAAATAAAAATAATAGAAAGACACCCAGCACCACTCTGATCGAACCTTTGATCATTAAGCTGAACAGCTTCCCGGAAGTTCCTGAGATAAGTAAGACAACCACTGCTGCCAAAAGCACTCCGATGATAGCATACGACATAATCCATCTCTCCTTTAACTTGTCCTGCTTTCTACACTATGAATACGGACAAAAAAAAAGAACACGCATTGCGTCAAGTACGCAATGCGTTCAAATTACGGTGTCTTGCTTCACGGAGCATGAATAAATACTTGGCTTGTGCCACTTGTAAATCATACTGTCCCATTTCACTTGCATCGACACTTCTTTCTATGATGGATCGGATGCTCATCCAATCATTTTTCATCTTGAATATAGCCTCTAACAACTCTTTATCCACATCGGACTTCTTCAATTTTCTGCCAGCCATTATCTCACCTGCTTTACAGTTCTCTTCTGCCTTCCATTGCTTTGGAAAGGGTGACTTCATCTGCATATTCCAGATCCCCACCCATTGGCAGACCGTGTGCAATCCTGGTTGTCCGTATACCAGATGGTTTGACTAGCTTGGATATATACATCGCCGTCGCTTCGCCTTCTATGTTCGGATTGGTAGCCAGGATCAATTCCTTCACTTCTTCATCCTTTAGACGATTCAATAATGACGGCACATTGATGTCCTCAGGTCCGATGCCATCCATGGGAGAAATCGCACCATGCAATACATGGTACTTCCCATTGAATTCCCGCATCTTCTCCATGGCGATGACATCTTTTGGATCTTGTACGACACAAATGAGAGAGCTATCTCTTGATTCATCCTGACAAATGCTACAAGGATCCTGATCGGTTATATGACCGCAAATGCTGCAATGGGTCAATTCACGTTTAGCGTTCACTAAAGCCTTCGCGAAATCCATGACGTCATCTTCCTTCATGCTAAGCACGTGAAAGGCAAGGCGCACGGCCGTCTTCGGCCCGATTCCAGGCAATTTAGTGAAGCTGTCGATCAGTTTCGAAATCGGTTCGGGATAATACATCTATTCAGCTGCCTCCTAGAACATTCCTCCAGGTAGCCCTTTTGTGAACTGTCCCATTGTCTGGTTGGATTTTTCATCGACTTGTTTCAGCACTTCATTCGTTGCAGAGATGATCAGATCCTGAAGCATTTCCACGTCATCCGGATCCACTACTTCTTCCTGGATGACTACATCGGTTATTTCCTTCTTACCATTGGCGATCACCTTCACGGCACCGCCTCCTGCAGTCGCTTCGAAAGTCATTTCGAAAAGCTCTTCCTGAGCCTGCATCATCTTCTTCTGCATTTTCTGCATTTGTTTCATCATATTATTCATATTCCCACCACCACGCATGGAAAAATCCCTCCTTGGATTGATTGTCATTCTTTTATTTCGAGTAAGTCATCCCCGACCAGTTTCCTTGCCTCCGCAATGATCGGGTCTTCCTCCTGCTTTTTATCCTCATCCGAATCCTGCTGCTTTTGATTCTTCAGAAAATCTTCCCGCAGTTCTGTCCAATTCGCCTCCGGAATCGGGATCACTGTAACTTGATGACCGATCCGTTCTGCTAATAATGATTCTATCGTGTCTTTGTGTTCCAAGGCAAGTGAACAGTGGATCTCATATTTAAAGCCAATGATGAGTGCATTCTGGGAAGCAGCCCTTGGCTTGCTGTTGAGAATCGTAGCATGAGCGGGGGCGCTTTGCCGCTTCAAGGCATCCATAAAGCTAGCCCAGTGCTCGGCCACAAGCTTCAGCTCATCCTTTGTTGCTTCCGATAATACTTGGCGTATACGTTCAAACGGAATACGATAGCTGTTCTTGCTTCCTGTCCTTGCTGGACGTCTGGGCTGTTCGGCTGGAGCCGCAGCTGCTTGCGGCTGCTGTTTCAATTGCTTCAATTCCTGTTCCAGCTGTGAAATCTTGCGGGTCAGCTGCTGTACAGCCTCGGCTTCCACACTGGCTGCAGGAGCACTTTGATCGGCAATATGCAAAATAGCGATTTCCACGAATACTTTCGGACTGTTCGCCCATTTGATTTCCTGCTGGCAGCGATTTAATTCGACAATGGCGTCCTGGATCCAAGCGCCGTCCACTTCCTCCGCCAGCTGCTTGAAACCATCGTCCACCAATACACGTTCGAGGATGTTTTCCATGCCAGGGGCACTTTGAAACATAAGCAAATCCCGCAAGTAATAGATAAGGTCAAAAACGAACCGTCCTGGGTCTTTCCCATCCTGTATCAGCAGATCGACTTGTTCAAGGGCTGTTTGGACATCTTGTCTTGCGCAAGCCCGGATGACCTCGGTAAGTCTATCCTGTGAAACGGCTCCGGTGACAGCAAGCACATCCTCCAGTTCCACGACATCTTCACTATAGGAAATAGCTTGATCGAGCAGGCTGAGTGCATCACGCATCCCGCCTTCTGCTGCAAGAGCGACTGACTCCACGGCATCTTCGGAAACAGTGATCTGTTCCTTCTCAAGGATTTCCTTCATCCTGTTTACCATTGCTTGCTGGTTGATTCGCTTGAAATCAAAACGCTGACAGCGCGAGATGATCGTCAGCGGAATCTTATGCGGCTCTGTCGTCGCCAAAATGAAGACCACATGTTTCGGCGGCTCTTCCAACGTCTTGAGAAGTGCATTGAATGCCCCGATCGAGAGCATATGCACTTCATCGATGATATACACTTTATATTTGACCGCACTAGGAGCATATTTCACTTTGTCCCGGATATCACGTATCTGTTCGACACCGTTATTGGACGCTGCATCGATTTCGATCACATCCGCAATCGAACCATCCTGGATACCCCTGCAAGCAGAGCACTCCCCGCATGCTTCTTCCACGGGCGCATGCTCACAGTTGATGGTCTTGGCAAATATCTTCGCAGCACTTGTCTTCCCGGTACCGCGAGGACCGGAAAACAAGTAGGCATGCGAGAACTTATCCTGCATGATCGCATTCTTCAATGTACGGATAATCGGCTCCTGGCCTACTACATCAGCAAATGTCTTCGGCCTCCAGACACGGTATAACGCTTGATAACTCATCACGCCGCGCTCCTTTTTTCATTCTTTCCTCATTATAACGGAATTAAGTTATGGATACTACATGTATAAAAAGAGCCCTTACCAAATGGCAAGGACTCTGATTGTTTATTGGTTAAGCGCCGTGCACCCACCGTCGATAATACGGATCTAAGCGTTACATAAGTTCATGGCTCGACCCAGGCTTCCCCGCGGCACACAGGAGGAACTGCTTACTGCTGCTTCCTTCCGGACCTGACAGGGTTCACAGGTTCCTGTTGCGCAGGACCCGGGTGTCAGCACCAATTCCTTATGGCAGACCTTAAAGCCGTATTACCTCGGGTGGGAATTCGGCCTCGCTACAGCGGATTGCGAGTACAGGGCACCGCTACCTCCCCGCTTAGCACGGCTAAGTTGTGAATAAAGTTAGGCGCTTCGATAGCGCACTTTATAGTATAGCTTGTTTACGAAAAAAAATCAATCCCGGCTGTTTTCGGCTGATTTCCGTTTCCGCAATTCCCGGAAGAATGACGTCAGCAGCCAACCGCATTCCTCCTGCAGCACACCGCCTGTCACTTCTGTTTGATGATTAAACCGCTCGTCTTCCAGTAAATTATATAAAGTGCCCGCGCAGCCTGCTTTAGGATCATAGGCACCGAATATGACACGGCGGATCCGTGATTGGATAATGGCTCCTGCGCACATCGGACACGGCTCAAGGGTCACGTACAGATCGCAATCCTCCAGCCTCCAGCTGCCGATTTTTTCATTGGCAGCCTGGATGGCATGCATTTCTGCATGGGAATGCGCCTGCTGGGTCGTCTCCCTGAGATTGAATCCCGAAGCGATGATCTCTCCATCCTTCACGATTATTGCTCCTATCGGTACTTCTCCGAGATGCTCGGCACGTCTTGCTTCTTGTATCGCTTGCTCCATCCAATAAGCATCGGTTGTCATTTCTATCTCCCACATTTCTATCCAAAGGTTTCAAATCACGCAAAGTTGATAATGTATAAGTATAAGAAGCTTCCTACTACGAAGTAAAGGGGAATCATCATGAGTGATAAAAAAGCTGTCTTGTTTATAGATGTATTCAACAATTTCGACTTCCCCGACGGTGATAAGCTGCTGGAGAATACGAAAAAAATCCTTCCTAACTGGAAAAAGCTGCGACAAAAGGCCAAGGAGAATGACTGGCCTGTCATCTTCGTAAATGATCACTATGGGATTTGGCAGGACAACTTCAAAAAAATAGCTGATTATTGCAGGAATGAGGACAATAAAGAAATCATCGACTCGATGATGCCAACTGAAGATGATTACTTTCTGTTGAAGCCGAAGCATTCTGCCTTCTTCCAGACATCGCTGCCCTCCCTTTTGAAAGAGCTCCATTGCAATCACGTCATTCTGGCAGGCATCGCCGGGAATATCTGCGTCATCTTCTCAGCCAATGACGCCCATATGCGGGAATTCGAGCTGGATGTGCCAAAGAACTGTGTAGCATCCAATACGAAAAATCAAAATGACGACGCCCTGCGTGTCATAGAAATGACCCTCAGCGCCAATATAGATCCAATTTGACATAGGATGGCTCCTCCGAGCATAGCCTTTCTACAGAGGCTTTTTAAAGGAGGAGTCGTTTTGCAAATATATACCGTGCGGGCCGGTGATACACTGGCTGGCATCGCAAGCCGTTATGGCACTACAAGTCGGGAATTGATTACCGCAAACGAATTGGAAGCTCCGGATGATCTTGTCGTTGGTCAGACACTGGTGATTCCGATCATCGGCTCATTCTATTATGTCCAAGCAGGGGACAGTCTTTACGCCATTGCCAGCAGAAATGATTTATCGGTTGCTGAGCTCGCCCGCATCAATAATATCCCGGCCTCGGCAATCTTGCAGCCAGGTCAGCGTCTATATCTGCCAGCCAGACCAAAAAGACAGATTGAGTCGAATGCTTATATCGAGCCGTCTGGAAATACCGTCTCCCAGGCTTTGGAGAATGCAGCAAGACAACGCGCCCCATATCTCACTTACCTGATGCCATTCAGCTATCAAGTGGATCGGGAAGGAAATCTCACTGCCCCTCCCTTGAATGAATTTGCCTCGATAGCCCAAAACAATAACACTACTCTGAGCCTGGCTGTCTCAACCATCGAAAACGGAGAGTTCAGCGCCGAGCTGGGGGCTCGGATCGTCACCGTCACTTCGGTCCAGGACCGTTTGTTCACAAATATCATCAATACTGCCAGGGATGTTGGATTTCGTGAGGTGCACTTCGATATTGAATTCCTGCCTCCGGAAAATCGGGAGGACTATAATAACTTCCTCAGACGGGCCGTGGCCAGATTTCACCCGCAGGGACTGCGTGTTTCGACAGCAGTGGCGCCGAAGACGAGCGCGACCCAGCAAGGACAATGGTACGAAGCACATGATTATGCTGCACATGGGCAGATAGTCGATTTTGTCGTTTTGATGACGTATGAGTGGGGTTACAGCGGCGGGCCGCCATTAGCGGTTTCTCCACTACCGAATGTACGGGAGGTAGTGGAATATGCACTAACGGAAATGCCTGCCAGCAAGATCGTGCTGGGTCAAAATTTATACGGCTATGATTGGACACTTCCTTATGAACCGGGAGGGGACTATGCCAGGGCAGTCAGTCCGCAGCGGGCCATCGCGATTGCCCGTGAAAATAATGCTGCGATTCAATACGACACAACAGCACAAGCACCTTTTTTCAACTATACAGCTGCAGATGGTGCACAGCATGAGGTTTGGTTTGAGGATGCCCGTTCCATCCAGGCAAAATTCGACTTGATCAAGGAGCTGGACTTGCGCGGTATCAGTTATTGGAAGCTCGGTCTTTCCTTTCCCCAAAACTGGCTATTACTTACCGATAACTTCACTATCAGGAAACTTTGAAGAGCAGTTCAAGACTGCTCTTTTTTTATATCACCGTTATCCAAAGCTTTTCTTCCCTGTAGTCATCACCTGCTGCCATCAATTGCGGAATGGCCAACCGTACAGGCCCTTCAAGCGGAGACGGGGTCAGCCTGACCTCGTTTGTCGATATCCATTCCCCGACGATCTTATCCGCAAAGGAAAATCGTTCCTTGAAGCCATCCCGGAACCAGTTCACTTCATCTTGTTTCGGCACTCCCGGCTTATTCATGCACAGATAGAGGGAAACATTATCACAAAAGGATAGAAGCTTCTGGTCGATATCCAATGTAGCTAGTTCAGCCGGTGTTAGCGCCTGCCTATCTGTCTGCTGCAAACCCTCTTCTCGCTCCAGGAATGCTTTAATCCGTTCATCATCTGTATCTTCCGAAAAAAAGGAGCAATAATGCCGGCTGCATAAAATAGCTGCATAACGGGATTGTTCACGGACTTCCATGATGCCTTGCTGATATGCACGCAGTTTATCCGGCAGGGGGTAATCAATAAAGCTATAAAATCCGCTCCCATCCGGTTTTTGTTTTGGAACTTCATCCAGGGGAATCCAGGCTCTGTCATGCTGATCGATTGCCATGATCGCCTCCGGGCGCTGAATCGGTGATTCGGGATCATCCTTTCGCCAATGCCTGGCTATTTCCCCGGAAATAGCCGCATGCGCATGCTGGGGAATCAACACCGTTTTCCCTTCATCACTTTCTCGAACGATCATATTCTCCCTCCTATGAAAAACTCCCGGCATTTCGCCGGGAGTGATTATCCATACTTATTTCAATAGCTTCAAGGATTCGTCGATGAATGCTGGAATGTCATCCGGCTGTCTGCTTGTAACCAGCTGATTCTGACAAACGACAACTTCCTTGTCTTCCACAGTGGCTCCGGCATATTCCATATCCACCTGAATGGATTTATAGCCTGTCGCCTTGCGTCCTTCAAGTGTCTTGGCGGTAATCAGCAGCTGCGGACCATGACAGATTGCGAAGACCGGCTTTTTCTCGTCCATGAAGTGCTTCGCGAAATTCACGAATCGATCATCCGCACGCAAATTATCAGGTGATCCTCCGCCTGGAATGAAGAGGGCGTCGAAATCTTCCGGTTTCACGTCATCGATACCTTTATCGATTGGTACTGTCGCTTCCCCTTGCTTACCGGTTACACTTTTACCTGCTTCCATCTCGATTGTTGTCACTTCATGACCAGCTTCCTTGAACGCTTTGGCTGGATCCGTGTATTCCACATCCTCAAAGGAATCCGTTATTACTGTAGCAATCTTAGCCATTGTCCAACACTCCTTTTTAAAAGTATCACACAATGTATGATTCCACATGAGCCGGGGATTAAACCTGTCAATCCTCCAAAGTGGATGTATCCCCAAGAGGAAGACCCAGTTCTTTCGCCCGCAAGAGGCGGCGCATGATTTTGCCGCTTCTTGTTTTCGGTATGGAAGTGACGACTTCGATTTCCCTTGGAGCAGCATGTGCACTTAATCCTCTTTTAATGAATAAGCGGATTTCTTCCCGCAGCTCCACGGAATCTTTATGTCCCTTATCCAGAGTGATGAAGGCCTTGATGATTTCCCCGCGTTCTTCATCCGGCTTCCCGATTACCGCAGCCTCCGTAACTGCCGGATGCTCGATCAGCTTGCTTTCCACTTCAAAGGGTCCGACCAGTTTCCCAGAGGTGTTGATCACATCATCCAAACGTCCCTCAAACCAGAAATACCCTTCTTCATCCACTTTGGCGCTATCACCTGATACATACCATCCCTTGATGAAATAACTATCGAATTTTTCCTGATTGCCCCAGATTGTTTTCATCATCGATGGCCAGCCAGCCTTCACTGCCAGATTTCCGCTTGTGTGCGGCGGAAGTACATTCCCCGCATCATCGATGATGGCAGCCTCGATCCCGGGTATCGGTTTGCCCATGGCTCCCGGCTTGATCGGCAGTGTCGGATGATTGACGATGAGCATGGCGCCTGTTTCGGTCATCCACCAAGTATCATGGACACGTTTGCCGTAAACTTCTTCCGCCCAATAGATGATTTCTGGGTTCAGAGGCTCCCCGACACTGAGGACATGACGAAGCGAGGACAAATCATTGGCACGGGCAGCCCCTTCACCTGCTGCCGCCAGCTTCCGCAATGCAGTCGGGGCAGTATACCAAACCGTCACCTTATGACGTTCGATGATCTTGTACCAAGCCTCTGGTGTAAAGCGTCCGCCGGCAATTACATTCGTCGCCCCATTCAGCCACGGTGCAAATATGCCATAACTTGTTCCTGTAACCCAACCCGGATCAGCCGTACACCAATATATATCATCCTCCTGCAAATCAAGAACCCATTTGCCGGTGGCATAATGCTGGATCATCGCCCTATGGGCATGATAGACACCTTTGGGCTTGCCAGTGGACCCAGAGGTATAATGCAGGAGCATGCCATCTTCTTTATCCAGCCAAACCGGCTCGAATTCAGGCGATGCTTTCTCCATCAATTCGGTGTAGTCATGCACCCCCTCAAATGACTCGCTGCCGAGTACGATGATCTCTTTCAAATCCGGGAGGTCATCTCTTTTCACACGCGGCAGCAGTTCTGCAGTGGTTATCAACACACTGGCTCTGCTATCCTTCAACCGATCTTCCACTGCCTGTTCCATGAAAGCCTCGAATAGAGGTCCGGCTACAGCACCATTTTTGAGAATACCAAAGAAGCTTGCGTAAAAATCAGGACAGCGGGGCATGAACAAGAAAACTCGATCACCCTTTGTGACGCCAAGCGACTTCAGCATATTAGCCGCCCGGCTGCTGTGTTCTTTTAGCTGCTTGAATGTCCACTTCTCTTCTATTTCCCCATTTTGATAAATCAAGGCAAGCTGATCTGCTTTAGCTGGATTTTCCGCATGACGATCCACAGCCTCGTAAGCAGCATTCAATTTGCCCGTATTAAACCAGGAGAATTCCCGCTCCATCTGACTCCACTCAAACGACTGACGTAGTGCTTCAAAATCCGTTACATTGTGCTTTCCGGCGAGAGGTGCTAACATTTTCATGATTCGACATCCTTCCCTTAAATTTGTAAGCGTTTACAATAAATACGAATAAAAAAGCCTCTGTCTGCATCAGCAAAGCAAGTAGGTTATTTCCATTGTACCTTGTTTTCCTTACCAAACAAAGCGAAAACATAAAAATGAGCACCCGCTCCTATAACGGGTGCCCTGCATTATTTCTTATATTGCATGTACACTGCTTGTGTGATGAGGAAATCCTCGATTCCATGCTTGCCGTCGGTACCGCCAAGGCCTGATTTACGGATCCCGGCATGATACCCTTGCACGGCTTCCATGTTTTCGCGATTGACATATGTTTCCCCGAACTTCAGCTCGTTGATCACTTTCAACGCTTCATGAATATCTTCCGTATATACAGAAGAGGAAAGACCGTATTCCGTATCGTTCCCCATTTCAATTGCTTCTTCCAGGTCGGTGAACGTAACGATCGGAACAACAGGTCCGAAAATTTCATTTTTGATGATTTCGGAGTCATGCTGTACGTTGGCCAGGATGGTCGGTTCATAGAAGTAGCCTTTTTCTGCATCTGCCCTCTTGCCGCCAATGATACAGACAGCGCCTTCTTCTTCAGCTGCCGCCACCATTTCTTCCACCGTTTCCAGTCGATCCTTGCTCACAAGCGGTCCCATTTCTACATCATGATCCTCAGCGGGATTACCATAGGAAACTTGCTCAAATGCTTGTTTCAGTTTATCTGTGAATGCTTCGGCTATGCTTTCCTGTACATAGACGCGCTCTGCATTCGTACATGTCTGGCCATTGTTCAGCAGACGGGATGCTTTGATTTGCTCAACAGCCAAATCCAGATCGGCATTCGCTGTGACGATGGCAGGTGCCTTACCCCCAAGTTCGAGATTGACCTTGGTGATATTCCGTGCGCCGGCTTCCATTACCTTTGTTCCTGCTTCCACGCTGCCGGTAATCGAAATCATGTCCACTTTCGGATGAGAAGCGAGCTGATTCCCCAATGCGGATCCTGTACCTGTCACATACTGATAAACGCCGTCCGGCACGATGCCCAATTCATCCACCATCTTGGTGAACTCATATGCTGTATTTGGTGTTTGCTGACTTGGTTTCAATACAAGTGCACAGCCTGCTGTCAAAGCTTGGGCCACCTTACGTGCCAGAATGAATACTGGGAAGTTCCATGGCACGATACCAGCAACCACCCCGATCGGTTTCTTGAAAATGAGGATATTTTCATTTGGCCGATCACTAGGGACGATATCGCCTTCGATCCGGCGGGCCCATTCAGAAGTATAGCGGAAGAAATCGATTGCCATATCCACTTCGCCAGTGGCAAGCTCGTAATTCTTCCCTTGTTCCTCCTGCAGCAAGGAAACAAAAGCATCCTTTCGTTTCTCCAGCTCATCACCTAGCTGGCGTACAATCCTGGCCCGCTCGA
Source organism: Terribacillus sp. 7520-G (assembly GCF_002271665.1). NCBI lineage: Bacteria > Bacillati > Bacillota > Bacilli > Caryophanales > Bacillaceae > Terribacillus > Terribacillus sp. 7520-G. Next base: position 10,700 of record NZ_NQFP01000022.1, read on the forward strand.
TTGCCGGCGTCTGCTCCCATCCTTTCTGGGCTGCGGCAGCTCCTTCGACGGCTCGCTCCACCTCCTCTTCAGTCGCTTTTGGGATATTGGAAATGACTTCTTCCGTAGCCGGGTCAAGAATATCAATTGTCTCTTCTGACTCAGAGGTAACAAAGGTTCCGTTGATATAAAGCTGATGCGTCTGCACTTTCATCCTCCTTTAATCATTCCTGCTGGTTGTTTTCCACCATATAGGAGAATGCAAACGCAAAAGACCCGCTCTTTCATCGAGCGGGTCTTTTCTTACACTTAGCAGATTAGTGGTATGGGGGATACCTGGTAACACTATTCCCGCCCTGACAGATTCTAAACCCTGAACCAAGAAAGTTTATCTTTTTTTTCAGCGGGAACAGATTTAGACAACCTTTCATACTTTCATACAAGGAGGGATTGAAAATGGCTGAAAATAAACAAAGTCTGAGTGAAAAAGTAAAAGGTGCCGTTTCCAAGATCAAGGGCGAAGCGAAGGACCAGATTGGCAACGCGAAAAACGACAAAGGCATGCAAGCAGATGGGAAGAAAGACAAAGCAAAAGGCAACCTGCAGGATACGGCCGGAAAATTAAAAGAAAATCATGACCGTCAATAAGAAAGCGCCTCTCCTTTCAGCAGGTAAATCGGAAGAATCTATAGGAAACTTGGGAAAGTAAGATGGGTATCCAAATTCGTCAAATTTCGTGCTACAATGAATTTAAAGATTTCCCCTAAATTTCTAACGCAAGATGGCTGCCATTAGGCAGCCATCTTTGTGTTAGATGATTTCCACATATTGCGGGTTTGCTGTTATATAGTTTCCGCTCTTCAGTTTATACATCGTCGAACCATTGACGGTAAGTGTCTCCACCACTGTGAACACTTCCCCTTGGCTTACTATACCGGCACGCGCATTCCAATCCGGCGCATCATAATAGTACAAGGAAGCAACTTTCACTCGAATCAGGAAGGTTGTATCAGAGCCCGATTTTTTTCGCAGACCCAATGCTCTTTCCAAACCGTTGACATGCCCTCGCGCCACATTCTGGATCCATGAATTGGATTTCATCTTTGCTGCGTCGGCACTATTGTCGATAAAACCATTCTCCGTCAGCACAGCAGGCATTGCCGTTTCCCGAAGCACATGGAAATTCGCCTTTTTCATGCCGCGATCTGACATGCCATTCAGCTTCATCACTTCTTCGTGAATCCGGGCGCGCATCACTCCTGTTTCGGAGCTGTCTGATAGTGTCGTATAAATATAATCCTCATAGCCTGTGCCGCCCCCAGCATTGACATGGATACTCAGGAAGAAATCAGCACCCCAAGCATTCGCATCATCCGTCCGCTGGGTAAGTGAGGGGAATGTATCCCCCGTACGAGACATGCGAACCTCTGCATTTTCATACTCCAGCTGCAGGATATTACGGATCGATGTCCCGATTGCCAAAACCACATTCTTCTCCTGAATCCCGTTTGCTGTCGCTCCCGGATCGGAACCTCCGTGTCCTGGGTCTACATAAATCTTCACCATTCGACCATCTCCCTTACTTTTTTGACTGCCATATGATACCTTATGCAGCCTTGTACTAGATAAAAGCGGTTGCTGTCACAATTTCACAACCCATTCTGTTTCTATTATCGAAAGATAGGCCCGAATCGTGTCATCCGTTCATAAAATATCGGCTGATTAGACACACTAACGGAACAACAGAGAGGTGATCGGTGTGTTTCCTTGGCAGAAAAAGAAGACAGAGGCTGTGGAGAAACGAAAAACCACAGAAATATCCAGGAGCCTGAAAAAAAATGTGGACTATATTGAAAAACAATACTTATATGGCATCAATTACGATTTCGTCTCAAGGGAATTAAGGGGAGCTACTGGTAAATACCATATATTCTACTACTCCACCATAGTCGATACAAAACAGCTGAATGACCATATCGTAACGCCATTGATGGAAACCAAAAAGGACGTATCCGTCGATCGAATTGTCACATTGTCCAATCTCAGCAGTGTAAAGGACATGAATGATGTAGAGAAGGGCCTTATGACAGGCAGCGCCATCATCTTTAAAGATGGGGACAAGGAAGGGTTCGAAGCTAAAATCGATAACTTCAAACATCGCAACATCGAAAAACCAGAAAATGAGAAAACCGTCAGGGGACCAAAGGAATCCTTCACGGAGTCTCTACCGACAAATATATCCATTTTCCGGAAACAGATCCCCTCCAAAGATTTGATTGTCGAAAATATCGAGGTTGGCACAAGACCCGCCATGCCAGTATCCCTTATTTATGCCCGGGACCTCGTAAACGATGAAATACTGGAGAATATCAAAAAGCGGCTAAGGGAAATCACAGTCGATAGCGTACGAAATATCGAGGTGCTGGAGCAATTCCTGGAGGAAAGGCCTGCCTCTCTTTTTCCTACGACTCTGTATACAGAACGGCCGGACAATGCGGCTAACTTCATCGCAGACGGCTATGTGATCCTTTTGATGGAGAACTCCTCATCCTGTCTGATTGTACCGATCACCATCTGGTCTTTCTTCCATTCTCCCGAGGATCGGTATCTGCGATGGGCCTTCGGGAATTTCAGCAGATTGATCAGAGCCATCGCCTATTTCATCACCTTATTTGTCTCTGCCACCTATGTAGCCATAACAAATTACCATAGTCAGCTCATCCCGATCGATTTGCTCCTTGCCATAGCAGCCAGCAGGGAACGGGTCCCGCTGCCGATCATCTTCGAGATTTTAATGATGGAAATAGCCTTCGAATTAATCCGGGAAGCAGGTGTGCGCATTCCTTCACCACTCGGACCGACCATCGGTATCGTCGGGGCGTTGATCCTGGGACAAGCGGCAGTCGAAGCAAATATCGTCAGTCCGATCGTTGTCATCATTGTGGCACTGAGCGGGTTATCCTCGTTCGCTGCTGCCAACTACAGCATCAACCATACCTTGCGGATATCCAGATTCCTTTTCATCGTAGCTGCCAGTTTTTACGGATTGCTCAGTCTGCTGGGAGCCATAGTGATTTGGGCGGCATATGTCGTATCCATTACATCCTTTGGCGTGAACTACTTCGCACCAGCTACACCCACAAACAAATCGACACGCGATACGTTTTTCCGCAAGATACTGAAAAAGGAAAAATGGAGACCTGGATTCCTGAATCCAAAAGACTGGGATAAATATTAGAAGGAGGTTATCATCATGAGACTAAATAACAAGCCATTACGTGTTCGTGAACTATTGGCGTTAATTTTTTTGCTTATCGGTTTAAAAGGGGGCGATACAACCCCGGCCCTTTTTGCCGACCAGGCCCAAAATGCCATATGGCTGGCACCGATAATCTCCTTTCTCTTTTTATTAGGTCCCTTTTTGCTTCTCATGTCCCTGCTGAAGAAATATGAAAATTATAATCTGGTGGAACTTATCTTCCACCTGCTTGGAAAGAAAGCCGGAACCGCCCTTGCATTGCTGCTTATGATCTGCGGTTATTTATCCATGTTCACGGATATGCGCAATGTGGTGGAAGAGATCAACTATTTATATTTCCCGAATTCGCCAACGCTCGTTATTTATGTCCTCTTTCTCGGCATCTGCCTGATTGTCGCCCATAAAGGGCTGGAGACAATCGGAAGCTTGGCCTGGGCACTGCTCCCTATAATCGTGCTTACAGTCATTTCCGTATTGATAGTGGATATAAGAGCAGCTGAATTATTACGCATTTTCCCGATATTCGGTGGAGGTGTGGGTACGGTCCTTCGGGAAGGCATATCCAAATCGGCTGCCTTTATGGAAATATTCCTGATAACGATTGCTTACTCGGCTTTTCACCACACCAAATATTTCCGGCTGGGCATCTTTTGGGGCGGCGGACTATCCGCTATCCTGATCATCACCTTCTATGCGATTTATACGATGCTGTTTGATTATAATTCCATCAATAATATAGCTTTTCTTTATCAAGAATCGACTGAAATCATTTCCTTAAGACATTTTTTTACAAATATCAGCACTTTCTTCATGGTCGGCTGGATGTTCTCCAACTTCATTCGATTTACCATCTTCCTTTACTTGCTAAGCTGGATTTTCGGAGCCATCTTCGAGATAAAACGATTTGAAGGTCTCCTGCTGCCAATGGGGTTCATCGCCATGATGGTTTCACTCATTCCGCCTAGCTTTGTCGTCAATGAAATGATTTTCAGGGAAAAGAGCCTGCAATTTATGACGCCTATTTTCTTCTTATTCCCTTTTCTGCTATGGGGAGCATCTTACTGGAGGGATAGAAAAACATGAAAAAGCTTATCCTCATCCTCTTAGCAATACAGCTGACCATCATTCTCGGAGGCTGTTACGACCGTAAGGAATTGGAAGAGCAGGCCTACGTCATCAGCGTTGGGATCGATAAGACAGACAAAGACAAAATCTTTCGTTTCACATTTGAAATGTCCAACCCTGAAGTAGGCAGCTCCGTCGCAAATTCATCCACTACAGAGCCGCCTCAAGAGATAGTCAGTGTATTAGGTTCAAACTTTTTTTCTGCCATGAGCGCTGCCAATGCATCCGTGGCAAAAGCGATAACCTTGGATCAAGCCCGGGTCGTCATCGTTTCCCAGGAATTGGCTCGTTCAAAGGAATTCATCAATGTGATGCAATCCGCACCAAGTACAGTGGATTTGAGACTCAATGCACAGCTCGTCATCAGCAAGGAGAAAGCCGAGGATTTCATCAAGCAAAATAAACCGAAATTGGAGACTCGACCACATAAGTATTTCCAATTCATGCTGGATCGAGCCAAAGAAACAGGGGTTATTCCCGATGCCCCCCTGGTTCGGTACTTTCAGATCACGGAAGGCGATGCAGATCTCTTCATTGCACCCTTTGCCACCAATGACAAGGACCCCAAAGAGGAATATGGAGAAGAAGACCGATTCAAGGCTGGCGAGGTTCAATTAAAAGGAAGTAACCCTACACAATTCATGGGATCGGCCGTATTCAAGGAGGGACAGATGATCGATACCTTGACAGGGGAAGAAACACGTTTTTGCCTGATGTTTGATAAGACGCAGCCTCTGGAAGAAATCATAGCAACCTACCAAGATCCGCTAAGGCCTGACTTTGGAATAACTGCCCGTGTACAAGTCGCCAAAGCGAAAGTGAAGATAGACTATAAGCCCGATAACAAGACAAATATTGATGTATTTGTCAATGTGCATATGAATATTGCCGCTGTTCCAAGCACAGAAAACTATATGCTCAATTCTCGCCACAGGAAAATCCTGCATGATTCACTTGAAAAACAATTGCATGACAGCGCAAGCAAATTAATCAGAAAAACACAGGATGAATATAAACTGGAGCCCTTTTACTGGTCGCTGCATATCAGGAGCAAATTCCTGACAATCAAGGATTATGAAAAAGCTGATTGGTCGAAAAAAATCTATCCAAATGCAAATATCCGACTGCACATCAAAGTAAAAAGCATGGAGTTCGGTAAGATCCTGCGGGAATCCGATTTGAGAGAGGTGCGGGATTGATGTATCACTTCTATATGGCGCTTATGGTCATTTCCATCACCATCTATACGGGACTGTTCTGTTACTCTCTTTACAAGACCGATAATAAAAAAGGGGCAGCAGCTGTCCTAGTCTTGATCTTGATGGTCATCATCAGTCCCTTCCTGGTTTATTTGTTCTAAAAAAAGCCACAGCCTTGATAGGCTGTGGCTTGCTTTACATATACGGACGGCCCCGGCAAGATTCGAACTTGCGACACACGGTTTAGGAAACCGATGCTCTATCCCCTGAGCTACGGAGCCACGACAAGTTATATTATACCTGATTCATCAAATCTTGCAAAGTCTGTCGCATTTTCCACTGATTTCTTCCTTCACTATGTCGAAGCAGACACTCTTCTATGGTAAACTATATTTATTTGCCATACAACGTTTTGAGTTTGGAGGATACATCATGCACGAGCTGCCATTTATTGCAGTGGAAGGCCCCATCGGTGTCGGAAAGACATCATTGGCTAAACGAATCGCGTATCATTTTCAGTATGCACTGCTGAAGGAAATCGTGGAAGAAAATCCGTTTCTCGGTAAATTCTACGAGAACATCGAAGAATGGAGCTTCCAGCTGGAAATGTTCTTTTTGACAAATCGGTACAAGCAGCTGAATGACATTCGCAAGGACTATCTTTCCCAGGATCAGCCGGTGGTTGCAGACTATCATATTGCTAAAAATATGATTTTTGCCCAGCGCACACTAGCTGCTCCGGAGTTTAATAAATACAGCAGGATTTTCTCCATTTTGACCGAAGACATCCCGCTGCCCAATATGGTGATTTACTTGGATGCCAGCCTGGAGACGCTGCTGGAACGGATCGAAATGCGTGCCCGGGAGGCGGAACAGCATATCCAGCCGGATTACTTAGAGCAACTGGCATCCGATTATCGCACCTTCATGGATCGATTCGAACAAGAGAACCCGCATATCCCCGTGCTTCGCCTGAATGGAGATGAACTGGATTTTGTGAAGAACGAACAGGATTGGAAGTATATTTGTGACAGGATCTCCTCTCACTTGGATAAAGGAGTAACATCATCATGAACCTTAGAGAGAAATATCATATTCCTGCAGATAGTGTCATCACTATTGCAGGTACAGTCGGTGTCGGGAAATCGACTATGACGCAAGCCTTGTCCGAAGCTCTGAATTTCCGTACAAGCTTTGAGAAAGTGGATGGAAATCCATACTTGGATAAATATTACGCTGATTTTGAACGCTGGAGTTTTCATCTTCAAGTTTATTTCTTAGCAGAACGCTTCAAAGAACAAAAAAGAATCTTTGAATATGGCGGCGGCTTCATCCAAGACCGTTCCATCTATGAAGATACTGGCATCTTTGCCCGAATGGCGTATGAAGAAGGAAATATGTCAAAGGTTGACTATGAGACATATCGCTCCCTCTTTGATGCCATGGTAATGACACCATACTTCCCGCATCCCGATCTGCTGATCTACTTGGAAGGATCCTTTGATCATATCATCAGCCGCATCAAGCAGCGCGGTCGGGAAATGGAACAGCAAACGCCTATCAGCTATTGGGAAGAAATGTTCAACCGCTATGAAAAATGGATCAATGATTTCAATGCTTGTCCGGTACTGCGAGTCAATATAGCAGACTATGATCTTTTTAATCCGAATACATCCATCGAACCTATCTTAGAAAAGGTCGGCCATTTCATTCAGCATTCCCGTAAATGGACATCGCGCCAGCCTTCCAAATAAAAAATCCGCCATTGACTAGACTGCCTAATCAATGGCGGATTTTTCATTTCGTGAATGCCTGCCCCATTTCCTTGGAACGGGCTGCTGCAGCTTGTACACAAGCTTGAATTGCGGCTTTGACGTCTTTTTCCTCCAATACACCGATGCCTGCTGCTGTCGTACCGCCAGCACTGGTGATATTCGCACGCAGCTGAGCTGGCGTGAGATCAGATTGCTCAAGCATCTTTGCTGCTCCTTTAAACGTCTGGATCAACAACTGTTTACCAATCGCTTCATCCAACCCGACTTGAGTACCCGCTTCCTCCAACGCTTCCATCATGTAATACAGATAAGCTGGACCGCTGCCGGAGATGGCGGTGACAGCATCCATGTCATCTTCCTCTACCTGGACCGCTGTCCCGACGGTTTCAAACAGGCTGCTCACTAGCTGCATCTCATGACTGCCGGCGTGAACTCCTGCAGCTACAGCTGTTGCCGCCTCCAGAATGGTAGCAGATGTATTTGGCATGACCCGGACTACCGGCTGACCCTCTGGCAGATATCTTTCCAGAAACGAGGTATGAATCCCTGCAAGAACCGATACTATAATTTGTCCTGGCTTCAGATTCGCTTCTTTCAAATATATCATTGCTGCTTCTGCATCTTTCGGCTTCATCGATAAGATAATGACATCTGCATCTTCCAGGAGCTCCGTACGATTCCTTGTAACCGATACTCCATAAGCAGTATGCAATTCCTGCAATCTTGCTTCATTAGCATGATTTGTCAGCCAGATGCCTTCTGCCGGAAGGTGATCCGCTGCGATCAATCCCTTAACAAGCGCTTCTGCCATGGCACCAGCGCCTATAAATGCTATTTTCTTCATAAGTGCCTCCGTTCCACGTGAAACAAGTTTGGTGTATTATCTGACGTTTCCATATCGGAAGTCAATAAAAATATAAAAAAAATCGTTACGAGAAACGTAACGATTTCATATCTCCAATTTTATGCGTTAATAAAAAAT
>NZ_NQFP01000023.1:0-162260 GCF_002271665.1 Terribacillus sp. 7520-G
TAAGACAAAGAATAATATAACATATCGAAAAGCTAGATGTCAATAAAATATAAAAAATGGCGGAGGAGGGGGGATTCGAACCCCCGCGAGCCTTAAACAGGCCCCTGTCGGTTTTCGAGACCGATCCCTTCAGCCGGACTTGGGTACCCCTCCATGCTTTTGTCTCCAAAAGCTATCTCACCATATTTTCATCATTCCTGTCAAGGTCTGTGCTTAGCGAATTTCTGTTTTCCCACCCATATAAGGAATCAACACTTCCGGAATTTTCACCGATCCGTCTGCTTGCTGATAGTTTTCCAAGATGGCAGCGACCGTCCGTCCCAGTGCCAAACCTGATCCATTCAATGTATGGACAAACTCCGGCTTGCTCTTGTCATCGCGTTTGAATCGAATGCCGGCACGACGCGCTTGGAAGTCCTCAAAATTGGATACGGAAGAAATTTCGCGATACGTACCGCTGCTAGGCAGCCAAACTTCCAGATCGTATTTCTTCGCTGCAGTGAATCCAAGATCACCTGTGCACATGCTCATGACACGGTATGGAAGCCCTAGCAGCTGCAATACTTTCTCGGCATGTCCTGTGATTTCCTCCAGCACCTGATAAGAATCCTCCGGTTTGACGAACTGCACAAGCTCTACTTTATTGAACTGATGCTGACGGATCAAACCACGAGTATCCCTGCCGGCGGAACCCGCTTCGGAACGGAAGGAAGCACTGAATGCAGCAAATTTCTGCGGCAGCTGATCGCCTTTCAGGATCTCTTCACGATAGTAATTAGTCACTGGAACTTCCGCAGTCGGCACAAGGAAGTAATCCCAGCCGTCCAGCTTGAATGCATCTTCTTCGAATTTTGGAAGCTGACCGGTGCCAGTCATGCTCGTTCTGTTCACCATATATGGCGGGAGCATTTCCTGATAACCATGCTCATCCGCATGAAGATCCATCATGAAATTGATCAAAGCACGCTCCAGGCGGGCTCCTAAGCCTTTGTAGAATACAAAGCGGCTTCCTGTCACCTTTGCAGCTCGTTCAAAGTCAAGGATACCCAAATCAGCTGCAAGATCCCAATGTGCTTTTTCTTCGAAGTCCTTCTGCTGCACCTCACCCCATTTGCGCGCTTCCACATTATCATCCTCGGATTCGCCCACAGGGACGCTCTCATGCGGAATATTGGGGATGGAGAGCAATAGCATATCCAACTCACTTTCGACGGCTCTCAGCTCTTCATCGTATGCTTTGATTTGATCGCCTACTTCACGCATCTCCTTGATCTGTGCATCCGCATCCTGCTTCTCCTTTTTTAGGACCGCAATCTGTTTGGATACCTCATTGCGTTTCGCTTTCAATTCTTCCGTCTCATTGATAAGCTTACGGCGGCGTTCATCCAAATCCCCGAATTTATCAAGGTCCGTCAAATCTTCCCCGCGATTCGTAAGTTTCTGTTTTACTTCGTCAAAGTTTGAACGTAGATATTTCATATCCAGCATAATGCTTCCTCCTTTTTTCTCGAACAAAAAAACATCCCATCCCCATAGAAAAGGGACGAGATGTTCCACCCGCGATACCACCCTGGTTGAAGACAAAGATATCTTCCAGCTCGGCAAGGTAACGGTTTGTACCGGGTATGTCTCCATACCATTCCAGGATGGATTCACTTACAGTCCTGCATCGATTCCCACCAGCCATCGACTCTCTAAAAGCATGCTGTAAGCTACTATTTCCTATCATCACGTTGTCGTTATTCTTCCTACAGAATAGCTAATTCCAGGTAATTATGCAAGTATGATATGCAATTCCAGCTTTAGGATTTACATACCAGCATGGAATTATACAAAAAAAGCGGAAAGGGCTATGATCTTTTCCGCTTTCGATGTTGTCCAGCTATAGAACCAGAAACTGCGGTATAGGCGATAAATCCCTGCATGAGGAAAGGCACCCCATTCCGTGATCTCACCTATCCCTCCGTTCCTAACGTTCTTTTTCGCTTTTCGTATTAGAACCAGCCTTTGACTGTATCGGCTACGCTGTTGAAGATACTGGCGAAGAAGTCACCGATTGCCCCCAGGGAGAGCATGAACCAGTTGGACTTCTCTACATCCTCGGATGCTACGACATCGACAGTATATGAGCCGCCGTTGATATTGCCTTGGTCGTCTCCGTCATAGACAAGTGTCGCAGTTCCGACTTTATCGCCTTTTTTCACTGGAGCGACCAATTCGCCGTCAGCATTCAGCTTGTCCTTGTCGACTTTGTACTCCAAGTGGTATTTATCTTCTTCCCCATTCTTCACAGAAGTGGTGACCGAATCTTTTAGCGAGATGGCTGCACTGTCTTCTTTCCCTTTTGCCACCGGGACGGAAGCATGGTCCTTGATTTCCGTTCCAGCTTTGTAAAGTTCAGTCTGTTTGAACTGGTTGAAGCCGTAATCCAGCAGCTTTGCTGTTTCCTGGAAGCGTGCTTCTTCACTATCCGACTTCATTATCACGGTGATATAGCGCTGCCCGTCGCGCTCAGCTGTACCTGTGAAGCAGTAGCCAGCCACGTCTGTATGGCCCGTTTTCAAGCCATCCATCCCTTCATATCCATAAGCTTTCAGATAGCCAGGCATGTCCGGGAGCATCCAGTTCCAGTTCGTGATTTTCTTGCCGTCAAAATCCGTTTGTGTAACACTGGATACCTCGAGTGCTTCCGGATGATCCTTGATCAAGTTGTAAGCAAGGATACCGGTGGATTTTGCAGTCATCAGGTTTTCGTCATTGACGTTTGTTCCCTTTGGACGGTTATCCCCCAAGTCCGAATTGGAAAGTCCAGAAGCATTGACGAATTTATAATCCTTCATGCCTATTTCTTCCGCTTTTTCATTCATCATTTTGACGAATTCGGTCTCACTGCCACCTACAAGCTCTGCAAGTACGATAGTTGCGGCATTATCAGAATTGATGGCCATCGCATTATATAGATCGCGAACAGTGTAGTCCTTGTTCTGTGTGAGTCCTGTACCGGAGAAATCCGTATTCGAGGAAATGCTGTAAGCATAATCACTTACTTGCGTTGTCGTATCCCAGGAGATAGTTCCTGCTGCGATTGCATCCAAGATAAGATATTCCGACATCATCTTCGTCATGCTTGCTGGAGGTAAAGTGAGATCTGGCTTCTTCGCGTATAATATCTCGCCAGAGTTGGCGTCTATTAAAATTGCGGATTCCGCTTTGATATCCAAGCCTTCCGCAGCTTGTGTGTCTAGTGGCTTTGCTAGAAAAGTGTTAAACGTAATCAGCATCGCGAGCAAACCGATCATCGATGCTTTCAAAAGATGTTTCAAGTGTTCCTACCTCCACAAAAAATAGAATCGTTACTGTGCATCCCCGCTATTTTACCATAGACGATAGGCAATGGGGAACGTTCTTTGTACCGATTCTATATTTTGTTCACAGGTCTGGAATACACCAGTCAATCGGCTCCAATCCATTGGCTTCCAATATTTCATTCGTCTTGGAAAATGGCTTGCTGCCAAAGAATCCGCGCCTTGCAGATAATGGACTTGGATGGGCCGAGGTCAGCGTATGATGCTTTTCCGTATCTATCAGCTTCTGCTTTTCCTGTGCGTGTCTTCCCCAAAGGATGAATACGACCGGATCCTGTTTCTCATTCAATGATTCAATCACACGATCCGTGAAATGCTCCCAGCCTTTGCCCCGGTGAGAGCCCGCTTGATGAGCTTCCACCGTCAAGGCGGTGTTCAATAGCAGCACCCCTTGTTCCGCCCACTTCCTCAAATAGCCATGTGATGGGATCGGACAGCCGATATCATCCGCCAGTTCCTTGTAAATATTGATGAGCGACCGCGGTATCGCCACCTCCGGCTGTACCGAAAAGCTGAGTCCATGTGCCTGATTCGGTCCATGATAAGGATCCTGTCCCAAAATGACTACCTTTGTATCCGCAAATGATGTCATTTTGAGCGCTTCATAGATATGATGCATATCCGGATAGATTGTCCTCTCTTGATATGCTTCCTTCAAAAAGCTTCGCAGTTCCTTGTAATAGTCTTTTTCAAATTCATCCTGCAGAATTTCCTGCCAGTCATTATCGATAAGTTGTTTTGCCATGCCAATCCACCTCCAAGTCATTGTATCAGACCTATACCCGTTATGAATAAAGAAAAAAGCTGTCCTGATACAGGACAGCTCTCACTTCAGCTTGCAACCGGCTGATTCATTTCAGATCGTTTGAACATGTATTGGCATGCAATCAGTGCTGCGAAAATAATCAAGCCAGCCATGCTGAGCCAGACTCCCGGATAAATCAAGGCAAGGCCAGCTGCAATGGCAACAAGGCGCTCCGGCCAATAAAGCCTTCGGAACCAGTAACCGATCATACCTGCCCCGATGACAATCATGCCCAGGAAGGCGGTAAGGAATATCCAGGCCACCTCCACATAATTAGATGTTCCGAACAGCAGCAATTCCGGGGCAAACACAAACATATAAGGAATGATGAAGGCTGCTATTGCCAGCTTGGTCGATATAACTCCCGTAGCAATCGGCCGGCCTCCTGATATACCTGCTGCCGCAAAGGCCGCCAAGGCAACTGGTGGTGTAATGTCAGCCATGATGCCAAAGTAAAATACAAACATATGGGCCGGCAAATCATTCACTCCCAATAGGATGATTGCCGGTGCCGCTATCGTCGACGTGATGATATAGTTGGCTGTCGTCGGTGCCCCCATCCCAAGAATCAAGGATGCAATCATCGTAAAGAACAATGTCCAAAACAGCTGTTCATTCGCAAGACCTACCAGGCTGTTGGCAAGGCTGAGACCAAGACCCGTTTTCGTTACGACTGCCACGATGATACCAGCCGCGGCAGTCGCTGCAATTACGCTTAAGGCAGATCGTGCACCATCCACCAGTGCCTCGATCGTCTCCAGGAAGTTACGGTCGAAGAAGTAGCTGACAATGACAGTGGCAAGTGCGGCAATGATCAACCCATTCTCGATGGACAAGCTGCCGGTTGCGCCGCCATAGATCAAATAAGCAGCCAGCACGACTCCGAATACAATCGGATACAGATGGCGGTAGACTTCCTTTCTGACCAGGGCAATAAGGACACATGTGACGATTCCATATAAAGCGGCACGCATAATGCTGAGTCCGGAACTCAAGTAGAAAACCATCGCCAGGATAGGCAGCAGCAAATAGAGCTTGCTTAGCACTTCCTTCTTATCCGGAAGCTCTTCCTTCTTCAATCCCCGCAAACCCGTACGCTTTGCTTCAAAGTGGGTCATGATCCAAATGCCGGAAAAGTAAAGGATAGCCGGGATGATTGCCGCTTTGGCAATCGTCCAATAGCTCACACCGATGAACTCGACCATCAAAAAAGCAGCTGCCCCCATCACAGGCGGCATGATTTGTCCCCCGGTGGAAGAAGACGCTTCTACAGCTCCTGCGAAGTTTTTGGAATAGCCTAGCCTTTTCATCATCGGAATGGTAAAAGACCCTGATGTCACTACATTCGCTACCGAACTGCCGCTTACCGTCCCTTGCAATGCACTTGAGAAAATGGCAACCTTTGCCGGTCCGCCGATCCTCCTTCCGGCAACGAGCAGAGCAAGATCATTGAAATACTGCCCGACACCTGTCTTCACCAAGAATGCCCCGAATAAAAGAAAGAGAAAAATGTAGGTTGATGATACACCGATCGGCGTTCCAAGCATACCTTCTGTCGTGAAGAACAGCGAATTTACGAGTGTATCGACATCCACTCCGGGATGGACGATGAAATCAGGCAGCTGCCTGCCCCAATAGGCGTATGCCATAAAAAGGATGGCAATGATGACGATTGGGAGCCCGACAGTACGTCTGGTGGCTTCCAGGACGAGCAGTACCGCTATTGCACCTGTAGCGAAATCCAATGTCGTCATCTGTCCGCCTTGGGCAATGATACTGTCATACATGACCGGCCAATAAGCACCGACATAAAACCCTAAGGCTGCCAATATATAATCGTACCAGGCAATTCGTTTAACCTTGCTCTTGCGTTTTGCCGGGAACAATAAATAAATCAGGACAAGCCCGAATCCCAAGTGGACGGATCGATGAATCTGTGTTGGTACATTTCCGTATGTAGCTGTATAAAGCTGATATATCGAGAACGCAAGCAACAGGAAAAACACGACTGCCCCCATGATGCCCGCAAGCTTCCTGAAATTGGATTCACTGTCGTATTTCTCGAGCAGCTTCTGCTGTTCTTGATCCGACAATACGTCATTCATCGCTTTATCGTTCATTCAAGCCGTTCCCCCTTCCATAGGTTCCATAAACTTGTGTATACTGCTTGGATTTTGATAGAGGCACCTGGTCCGATATTTTCCTGGAGAGAATAGCTTTGCTTTTGGTAAACCAGCTGGTGATTCGCCACCACTTCTCCGATTGTCAGATGAAGGGCCTCCCGATAGCCTTTCATATTCCGTATATAATACTTCCCATCTTTCATTTCGAATGTCTCTTGCTGCTTTGCATCTGCATCTGCCGGCATGCCAACAGCAGTATCCTCATAGACAAGCTGATATGGGTACAGCCTGTTTTGCTTGATCGTGTACTCCTCCGTCACTTCGGAAAGATGGATCGAATGGGTGTAACGGATGCTCACATGCGCCCCATCCGCGACTGGTAAGTAAGCAAGAAGCTGATCACTCTGCAGATCTTTACAGGCGACTATATGCCGGAAGGGTACAAATATGTACGAAACAATCAGTACCATGATCATTAGACTGATCAGAAGGATAATACGGACTCGCAACACGATACACCTGCCTTTTGCAAAAAAACGCCGGTAAAGAAGCTACCGGCGTTTTTCAGTATTCAATCAGGAAGAAGGCAGCTCCACTCCTGCTTCCTCCAAATAACGCTTGGCACCAGGGTGGAATGGGATGCTTACACCATCAGCAGCCGTTTCTGCCTTTATGAACTCTGCCTTTTGATGGCCGATATCTCCTGTATTTTCATACAATGCCTTTGTCATGTTATAAACAAGTTCTTCATCCATGCCTGCTGTAGTCACAAGCATCGCATTTACGGATACTGTTTCAACTGGCTCCTCCAAGCTGTATGTGCCTGCTTCGATCGTGTAAGGAGCATAATAGGGCTTCTCTTCAATCAATTGATTCACTTTATCTTCATCCAATCCGACTATCGTGACCGGAGTCGTAGCCGAAAGACTTTCCACCGCCCCTGTCGGTGTACCGGCTGTAATGAATGCCGCATCGATCGTTCCATCCTGCATGCCAGCTGTCGATTCGCCGAAATCAAGATTCTGCACCTCGATATCATCCACATTCAAGCCATGGATTCCAAGGATATCCTCTGCACTTGCATTCGTTCCCGATCCCGGAGCGCCGATTGATACGGTTTTCCCCTTCAAATCTTTAACGGTTTGGATACCGCTATCTTCCGTTGCGACAATCTGGATCGTTTCCGGATACAAGGAACCGATGGCCTGTATGTTCTCGATTGCTTTCCCATCAAACATCAGCGTCCCTTCTGATGCATAGGCAGCGATATCCGTCTGACTGAACGCGACGATATCATCATTGCCTTCACTCAGTTTATTCATATTTTCAACGGATGCCCCCGTCGATGTAGCTGTCGCTTTTACATTTTCAACATTGGAATTAAGAATTTCTGCAATGCTTCCTCCAAGCGGGTAATATGTACCCTCCGTCCCTCCAGTGAGCAGCGTGATGAATTGCTGTCCGCCGCCGTCACCGCCGTCGGAATCCCCTGATCCCCCGGCTGTACCCCCTCCGCAGGCACTGAGAATAAGTACCATTACCGTCATAAGGATTACCGCAGAAAGTGATTTTTTCATTTTCATACATTCATCTCCCCCTTAGGCTATATCAATTCTCCATAAGGGCACCAAACCCTTCTAGTTTTTAAAATATTATTTCTATTGAAAAAAATCTGTTAATTTGTTAGATTATGTACTATAAAAAAGAAACGACGCCGATTTTGGCGTCGTCTCAAGTATGAATAAGATTAGTTGATGGAATAGTTCGGTGCTTCTTTTGTAATTTGGATATCATGCGGGTGGCTTTCGCGCAGACCTGCACCAGTCATACGGATGAACTGTGCATTCTCGCGGAAGTAAGCCAAATCAGGAGCGCCGCAGTAGCCCATGCTTGCACGCAAACCGCCAAGCAGCTGATGAACCGTATCAGCCAAAGCTCCTTTGTATGCGACACGTCCTTCGATGCCTTCCGGTACCAATTTCTTCGCTTCTTCCGTTTCACCTTGGAAGTAGCGATCCTTGGAGCCGGATTTCATGGCTCCGACAGAACCCATTCCACGGTATACTTTATATTGACGGCCTTGGAAGATTTCAGTTTCCCCAGGGCTTTCCGTCGTACCTGCAAACATGCTTCCGAGCATGACAGCATGTCCGCCTGCAGCAATTGCTTTCGCAATATCGCCGGAGTACTTGATTCCGCCATCGGCAATGATGGAAACACCATGCTTGTCAGCTTCGACTGCACAATCATTGACAGCGGTGATTTGCGGTACACCGACACCCGCCACAACACGCGTTGTACAAATGGAGCCAGGTCCGATCCCGACTTTGACTACATCGGCACCAGCTTCGATCAAGGCACGTGTGCCTTCAGCTGTTGCTACGTTTCCTGCAATCAAATCAACTTCAGGGAATTTCTCCTTGATTGCCTTCACTTGCTCCAAAACGCCTTTGGAATGACCATGCGCAGTATCCACGACAAGGACATCCACTCCAGCTTCCACCAGTTTGCTGATGCGTGTCATTGCGTCACCAGTTACCCCGACAGCAGCGCCGACTAATAGACGGCCATGTTTATCTTTTGCGGAATTCGGGAATTCGATCACTTTCTCGATATCTTTGATCGTGATCAAGCCCTTCAGTACACCCTTCTCATCGACAAGCGGAAGCTTTTCGATTTTATGCTTCTGAAGGATTTTCTCGGCCTCATCCAATGTAGTGCCCACAGGTGCTGTCACCAAGTCTTCCTTCGTCATGACATCGGAGATCGCGATGGAGTAATCCTGTACGAAACGAAGATCGCGATTTGTCAGGATACCGATCAGCTTCTGTTCTTCTTTGTTGTTAACGATTGGCACACCTGAAATGCGGAATTTGCCCATCAGATGCTCTGCATCGAATACTTGGTTTTCCGGGCATAAGAAGAATGGGTCCGTGATAACGCCGCTTTCCGAACGTTTGACGCGATCCACCTGCTCAGCTTGCTCCTCGATGGACATGTTTTTGTGGATGATCCCAAGTCCACCCTGTCTAGCCATGGCAATGGCCATGCTTGCCTCTGTTACAGTATCCATGCCAGCACTGATCAATGGGATATTCAAAGTGATATTTTTCGTCAATTTTGTCTGGAACTTCACATCACGGGGCAGCACTTCTGATTTTGCCGGTACAAGCAAGACATCATCAAAAGTCAAACCCTCTTTTGTAAACTTGTCTTCCCGCATGTTTATCCTCCTTTTATCATGAAATGTTTATATATGGTTAAAATACTGCTATTAAAACCTATTTCTACTTACAATACGCCAAGATGCGCGGTTTTTCAACTATATGAGCACTTAAAAAATATTGGAGGATTCTGTATGCATGATGAAAACGTATCCACCTTCTTTTCTTATCTTGAAGCAGAGGATGCAGCTCTTACCTTCCTGCAAAACAGCTACCGGCATCTCGACATACCAGATGCAGAAACACGCAGCTACCAGAATATTTCCGCTTTCCTAGCTTATCTGGAACACGGCAAGTCTTATTACGCCTATGGAAAAAACGCTCCGCTATTGATGAAACCTGTTTTATTATTTTACGGAATGACCCATTTTATGAAGGCTAGTTTGCTCCTGACACGCCCTGCCTATCCGGAATCCACTGCTGATTTGGCACATGGCCTCTCCACCAGGAAGCGAAAAAAACGGGATTATCAGTTCATCCTGGATGAAGTCATGTTACAGCAGCGCGGCTTATTCCCGTATTTTTCCCGTTATGTGTGCAAGCGGGACATCCCGGCTGTCAAAAAGGTTTCCATGGGGGATATGCTGCGGCTTATACCTGAACTCCAGGATCTCCTTTCCTTGCAGCAGGAAAAAAGGAGTCTCGTCGAAGCAGGCAGGAAAAAAGATATCATCGTACTTCCGGATTGCTTACTCGACGACTTCCAATATACAAAACGCCGCTTTTTGGCATTCCTGCAATCATACTCCTACCAGGCAACAGAACAGGCGCCGCTTTCCCTGCAGCAGCCGGACTCCCTTTGGCAGGCTGCAGGGCCCCTGTTTTACAATCCATTAAGCCAGCAATACTATTTTATCCGGCAAAGCTATTGGAGCGGCTTTCATGAATGCATGGCCCATTATGCACTTTCCTACAATTTAAGCATGATATGCCGCTATGAAGCGGAATGGTGGATGGATTTATTGCATATCAACCGGCGTAATGAATATCCGCTCATCATGCGTTTTCTGGAAATCACTGCGGATAAATTCCCCTTATTGATAGGATCGTATATGCTGAAGCATTTCCAGGATATAAAAAAAGCACGCTAGTCAGCGTGCTTCATCTCGAAATGATCTCAGTGATGCGTATATGCGGCATATCCTTCAAGGCTTTGACTTGCCCGGTCTGCCCCTCGCGGACCATCGGCCTGGCAGGATGGTTGTTATCCGTGAAGACGACCTCTGCGATCTCCCCGGTGGATAACCTGACCTTCGTATTTTGCTGGGCATCGACAAATGCCTGGATGAAATGCTTGATCATCACTGGATCAAAGCGCTTGAATTGTTCCTTCAGAATGATATCGACCGCTTCATATGGTGATACGGCAGCTTGATAAGGCCGATTGGATATCAAAGCGTGATAAGTATCGCAAATCGAGAGGAGACTGGCAAATGGGTGTATCTTCTCCTTCGTTAATCGCAGCGGATAACCCGTCCCATCTGCTTGCTCGTGATGCTGAAGGATGGCAAGCTTCGCTTTGGACGAAAGGATGGAGGCATCCTCAACCATCCGATAGGACAAAGTGGGATGCCGCTGGACATCAACCAGGTCCTTGTCATGAAGACGACGTTTCTGGATATGATAAGGCTGTTTTAGTTTGGACATACCGCAATCAGCCAGGAAAGCAGCCAAACCGATTTGCTTGATGTCAGCTTCAGGGAAATTGGCTCTTTGCAATACAGCCGCCACAAGAGCGGCTGTGCCTGCTGCATGCTCCGGCAGGTAATCGGATTGCTCACGATATGCGGGCAGATTGAAAACATTGCCGTCCCACTTGCGGACCTTCTCCAAAACAGGAAGAATATGATTCCGATGCAAGGGGATATCCACAGCACCGCCATGCTGCCAAGTATGGAAATGCTTTTGGTAGCCTTCAATGGCTTCTGCATATGCATCCAAAAAATGCACTTCTGTTATCGTATCTGGATTGCTTACGAAAGACTCTTCCTTAGGAATGAACGTACTGCCATCAGACAAATGACTTGCGACCGTCACTTCCTTCACGAGCAGCTTCCGTAAATAGAAAACTTCCGTATCAGTCAGTATGGTCTTACTTTTTATGAGTGGCAGGCCGCTTTTACCCATGACATCGGCTGTCACGATACAGCCAGCGACGAGTTGATTGGCTGAGACGATCATATTCCGCATCCTTTCATCCAATGGTTATGTAAAAAAAGCATTCCCACCACTATGGGAGCGGGAATGCTTTTTATCAATCTTGTTCCGGATCATCTGTCTCCGCTTCCACTGGTTCCTCCAGCATCTCATCAGAAACAGCCTCGATCTCTTCTTCTTGTTCTTTATCAATCCTGGCAACAGTGGCTACTGCTTCATTCTCCTGAATACGAATCAGGATGACACCCTGTGTATTCCGGCCGGTAACCGAGATACTGGAAACAGGCATCCGGATCAGTACACCGGAAACAGTGATGATCATGATATCTTCTTCACCAGTAACTGGTTTGGCTGATACCATCTGTCCTGTTTTTTCCGTGATTTTGGATGTCAGAATCCCTTTACCGCCTCGGTTTGTAATACGATATTCCGATTCAGGCGTCCGTTTCCCGAAGCCTTTTTCGGTAACATTCAGGATGTCCACACCTTCATCGAGGATATCCATCGATACGACGGAATCATCATCCCCGCGCAGGGTTATCCCTTTGACACCGGCAGCTGTACGGCCCATTGGTCGGATCTGTTCCTCCGGGAAACGGATCAGATAACCGTTTTTCGTCGCAATCATGATATGTTTATGGCCATCTGTCATACGGACAGAAATCAATTCATCATCCTCACGCAAGTTCAATGCGATCAGACCGCCCTTACGTATATTGGCGAATTGGGAAAGTGTCGTCCGTTTGGAGATGCCATGTTTTGTCGTAAACACCAAGAACCAATCATCGGCAAATTCCTTCACCGGGATCAAGGCATTGATCCATTCGCCCTTCTCGATTTCCAGCATATTGATGATCGGGATACCTTTTGCCGTCCGGCTGAATTCAGGTACTTCATAACCTTTGGCGCGGTATACTTTCCCTTTGTTCGTGAAGAACAGGATCGTATCATGCGTGCTGGTGGAAATCAGATGTTCAACGAAGTCATCTTCATTCGTACCCATGCCTTGGATACCACGGCCGCCGCGTCCTTGACTGCGGTAAGTGGAGGAAGGCAGGCGTTTGATGTAGCCTTGATGCGTCAATGTGATGACGACATTCTCTTCAGGGATAAGTGCCTCATCCTCGATGAAGTCGGTTCCGCCGATAACGATTTCCGTACGGCGTTCATCACCGAAGCGCTCCTTGATCTCAGTCAGTTCCTCACGAATGATCTCAAGCACTTTCTCTTCATCGGCAAGAATGGCTTTAAGCTCGGCGATCAGCTTAACCAGCTCTTGGTACTCATCTTCGATCTTATCGCGCTCCAAACCAGTCAAGCGCTGCAGCCGCATATCAAGGATCGCTTGAGCCTGTTTGTCGGAGAGCTCGAAACGCTCCATCAAAGCCTCACGGGCAATGTCCGTTGTTTGGGAACCGCGGATCAGGCTGATGATTTCATCCAGATTATCAAGTGCGATTCGCAAACCTTCCAGGATATGCGCCCTGGCTTCCGCTTTGCGCAATTCGAATTCCGTTCTGCGGCGGATGACGACTTGCTGGTGGTCCAAATAATGCTTCAGCGTCTGCTTCAGGTTGAGGATCTGTGGTTTATCATCCACAAGGGCAAGGATATTGATCCCGAAGGATGTCTGCAGAGCTGTATGCTTGTACAGATTATTCAGGATTACATTCGGATTCGCATCCCGGCGGACCTCGATCACGACCCGCATACCGTTCCGGTCTGATTCATCACGCAAATCTGTAATTCCCTCGATACGCTTATCACGGACAAGCTCGGCAATCTTCTCGACAAGCCGTGCCTTGTTCACCTGATAAGGAAGTTCCGTCACGAGGATGGTCGATTTGCCATTGTCATGCTCGATGATTTCGGTCTTTGCCCGGATTGTGATCGAACCGCGGCCCGTTTCATAAGCCTTGCGGATGCCGCTTCGTCCCAGGATCTGGGCTGCGGTAGGAAAGTCCGGTCCGAAGATATAATCATCCATCAATTCCTCGATCGTGATATCCGGATTTTTACTAAGGGCCAAAACCGCATCGATCGTTTCATTCAGGTTATGCGGCGGAATGTTTGTCGCCATGCCGACCGCAATACCCGAAGCGCCGTTCACAAGCAGGTTCGGGAACCGTGCCGGCAATACAAGCGGCTGCTTCTCCGAGCCATCATAGTTATCGCCATAATCGATCGTATCCTTGTTGATATCACGCAATAGTTCCATGGATATCTTGGACATCCTTGCTTCCGTATACCGCATTGCCGCCGCTGAGTCACCGTCCACCGAACCGAAGTTCCCGTGTCCGTCCACGAGCATATAGCGATAACTGAAATCCTGCGCCATACGGACCATCGCTTCATACACAGCCGAGTCGCCGTGCGGGTGGTATTTACCGATTACTTCCCCGACGATACGGGCCGATTTCTTGTATGCCTTATCGGCATGCATCCCCAGATCATGCAATGCATAAAGGATCCTGCGATGAACCGGCTTCAAGCCGTCCCGCGCATCTGGCAAGGCACGTGCTACGATAACGCTCATTGCATAGTCAAGGAACGACGTACGCATTTCCTGACTTATATCTCTTTCTTGCACACTTGGACGTAATTCATCCGCCATGCGAAAACCTCCTGTCAAATTGCCGGTACCAATTCATGATTGGTCAGATATCTAAATTCTGCACGTTCTGTGCATTTTCTTGTATGAAATTCCGTCTCGGCTCGACTTTGTCACCCATCAGGACATCGAAAATTTGGTCTGCATCGATCGCATCGGCCAAGCTTACTTGAAGCAATGTCCGATTCTCGGGATCCATGGTCGTTTCCCAAAGCTGCTCTGCATTCATCTCTCCCAGACCTTTATAACGCTGGACCCCAGGCTTTGGCATTTTCGGTATTTCGCTCATCACCCGGTCCAGTTCCCGGTCATTGTAGGCATAATAAGCTGTCTTACCTTGCTGGACTTTATAAAGCGGCGGCTGCGCGATGTACACATAGCCGTTCTCGATCAGTGGCCGCATGTAACGATAGAAGAACGTCAGCAGCAGTGTCCGGATATGGGCCCCATCAACGTCCGCATCTGTCATGATGACCAGCTTATGGTAGCGTGCTTTGGAAATATCGAAGTCCTCTCCGATCCCTGTTCCAAGCGCTGTGATCATGGCACGGATTTCGTTATTGGCCAAAATCTTGTCCAATCTTGCTTTTTCCACGTTGATGATCTTCCCGCGCAAAGGCAAAATGGCTTGGAAATGACGGTCACGCCCTTGCTTGGCAGAACCGCCCGCAGAGTCACCCTCTACGACATACAATTCACTGATTGATGCATCCTTGGAAGAACAGTCAGCCAGTTTACCAGGCAAGCTGCTCACTTCCAATGCACCCTTGCGGCGAGTCAGCTCACGGGCACGTTTAGCAGCAATCCGGGCACGTGATGCCATCAGCCCTTTTTCAACGACGATCCGGGCTGTATCGGGATTCTCGAATAAGAATTTGGAAAATAGCTCTGTAAATGCAGCATCCGTTACTTGACGGGCTTCGCTGTTGCCGAGTTTGGTTTTGGTCTGCCCTTCGAACTGCGGATCCGGATGCTTGATGGAAATGATGGCAGTCAACCCTTCCCGTACATCATCCCCGGAAAGATTCGGATCATTTTCTTTGAACATATTGTTCTTGCGGGCATAGTCGTTGATTACACGAGTCAGACCCGATTTGAAACCAGCTTCATGCGTCCCGCCTTCATACGTGTGGATATTATTTGCAAAAGAGTAGATACTGCTTGTGTACCCGTCATTGTATTGCAAAGCAATCTCCACAGTGATTTCCGAATCGGTATTCTCTGCATAGAATGGTTCGTGCAGCACTTCTTTGGAACGATTGAGATGCTCCACATAAGAGCGGATACCGCCTTCGTAATGGAAGGTGACAGGCTCTGGATTCTCTTCGCGTTTATCTTCCAGGCTGATTGCCAATCCTTTGTTCAGGAAGGCAAGCTCCCGGATACGGACCAGCAAAGTCTCTTTGTTATATACAGTCGTTTCCGTGAAAATCTCCGGATCCGGCTTGAAATGTGTGATTGTTCCCGTTCTGTCGGATTCACCGATGACTTTGAGATCTCCTTGCGGGACGCCTCTCTCAAAGCTTTGTTCATGGATCTTGCCATCACGGTGGACGGTTACATTCAGATGCGTCGACAAGGCGTTCACGACTGATGCACCTACTCCGTGCAAACCGCCGGAAACCTTGTAGCCTCCGCCGCCGAATTTACCGCCGGCATGCAGTACAGTCATGATCACCTCTACCGCAGGACGGCCGGTCTTCTCATGGGTCCCTACCGGGATACCGCGTCCGTTATCTTCCACAGTGATACTGTTATCTTCTTCGATGGTCACCCGGATATGATCGCAATAGCCAGCAAGTGCTTCATCAATGCTATTATCGACAATTTCCCATACCAGATGGTGCAGACCGCGTTCACTCGTGGATCCGATATACATACCAGGCCGTTTCCGGACGGCTTCCAGTCCTTCCAGCACCTGTATCTGATCTGCATCATACAACTGTTCTTCAGGCATTTTATCTTCCATTGCCATTTCAATCACCTGCATTTCTTATAGGTTATCTTCTTCTATCATTCTCGGAACCGATGTATCCGCCCGTTTCTTCAATGTCTGCACCGATAGCGGACTAGAATAGATCCGGTCAGTGGTGACAATGATAGATTTGGCCGATGCATCTTCCGCTTCATCGTTTTCTGCCTGAGCGGGATCGACTGTTTTAGCCGCTTGTCCATATTCCAGGATAGCCACGACGTCTTCAGCCCTGACGACATTATTCCAACCGATCGAAATGAACATCAGATCCCTCCCGATTCACTCACAAGCTTCCCTGATTTTATCGTGAACAGTTCGGCCTGCTTCAATGTTTCATGCTGTATTCCCGATACATTCGTAGTCGAGACAAAGGTCTGGACTTTTCCTTGTATCGTCTCGAGCAGATGGGACTGCCTGCTGTCATCGAGTTCACTCAAGACATCATCCAGCAAAAGAATCGGATAATCCCCGACTTCCCTGTAAATCAGCTCTATCTCGGCAAGCTTCAGCGATAATGCCGTCGTGCGCTGCTGCCCCTGTGAACCGAAAGCCTGAACATCTTTCCCATTCACATAAAAAGACAGGTCATCGCGATGGGGGCCTGCTAGTGTTGTCCCTCTTTCCACTTCACGCGTCCGTAATTCAGAGAATTTCTCCTCATAGGCTATTCTAAGCGTTTCCTTATCGGATTCTTCTGATACGTGCAGATTGGAAAGATATTCTATATCCAGCGTCTCCAGTCCCGTCGTGATGCCCTGATGGATGGGCTGTGCCCATTTACGGAGCAATCCCAGGAAGAGGAAACGTTTTTCTAAAATGATGGCAGCGTGCTCTATCAGCTGCTCCGTCAGCACATCAAGCATGGTCGGGTCAGCTTGGCGCCGCTGCAGGAGCTTCAGCAGATGATTCCGCTGCTTCAATACTTTTTGATATTGTCCAAGATGGTGGATATAGACCGGCTGGATCTGGCCGATCTCCATATCAATAAAACGCCTGCGAATTTGCGGACTGCCTTTCACCAGGTTCAGATCCTCAGGAGCGAACATGACGACATTGAGCGCCCCGATATAATCACTTAGGCGTTTTTGTTCCAGATGATTCAGTTTTGCTTTCTTCCCCTTGGACGATAAGACGATCTCAAGCGGAAAACGCTGCTTCCGCTTCAGGATGTTCCCTTCTATTTTAGCATAATCTTGGTCCCATTGGATAAGTTCTTTATCTTTGGGAGTGCGATGTGATTTGGAAAAGGCAAGCACATAGATGGCCTCCATCAAATTCGTCTTGCCCTGTGCATTCTCACCGATGATCACGTTCACTTTATCGTCGAATTGCAGCTGCAGCTTATCGTAATTCCGATAATGCGTAAGCGTTAGCTCTTGGATATGCATGCTCAGGTCCTTTCTCTATCCGGCAAAGCCGCTATGCCTTTTTGACAACGAATACCTCGGATGTCGCCGGCAGCTCGACACGGTCCTCCGGATAAAGCTTTCTGCCGCGCCTGTTTTCTTGCTCGCCATTCACCAGCACCGGATGATCAGCCAGATACAGCTTGACCATTCCGCCGCTTTCGACAGCATTCACTAGCTTCAGGAATTTCCCAAGCTGGATATATTCCGTGTTGATCTGAATTTCTTCGTTCATTTCCGCTCTCCTAACTTTACGTTGCCTTCTTATCATTTTACTAAAGTATCCACAACTTTGAAAGTTATTTTCATTATGTCCAAACCGCCGGGGCTTCATGTTATGCACAGAAAAAAAGCACCGCCTCCAGGCAGTGCCTTTATCCACATGTGCATAAATTCAGTAGGTCCTGACAGGTGTGATCAGCTGCAGCAGATCCTCATCATCGGTAGGACGGATGAGGAATGGGCGCATCGCACCAGTGAATTCGATTTTCACTTGTTCGCTTTCGATGACCTTAAGCGCATCCATCATGTATTTCGCACTGAAACTGATGCGCAGTTCTTCTCCCGAGATTTCCTGGACAGTCACTTCTTCGACGACACGCCCAACTTCCGGGGAATTGGAGCTGATTTCCAGCTGACCAGATTCCTGTGTCACCAGCTTCACCACATTGTTCCTGTTTTCCTTCGCCAAAAGGGATGCCCGATCGATGGAACGAAGCAATTCCTTCGTGTCGATTTGAAGGGATGTTTTGCTTTCAGTCGGGATCAAACGGGATGTATCCGGATAATTCCCTTCCAGCAAACGAGATAGGAAATATAAATGCTTCGTACGGAACAAAATCTGGTTATTCGTGATCCGGATTTCGACAGGATCCTGGTTCTCATCGAGGATTTTGTTCAATTCCGTCAAGCTTTTTCCTGGAATGACTACATTTTGGAAACCTAATGCAGCTTCATTTGTCGAAACAGGGATCCGACGGGATGCCAAACGATGGCTGTCTGTCGCAACAAAATGCAAGTCGTCATCCTGGACACGAACATTCACACCCGTGAGTAAAGGGCGTGTTTCCTGTGTGGATACTGCAAAAACAGTTTCTTTGATGACATTTTTCAGCAAATCGGCAGGCAATTCAAAGCTATCTTCGCTGTGAAGCTTCGGCAGCTGCGGATATTCATCAGCATCCTGGCCATTCAATTTGAATTCAGCACTTCCAGAACGGATGGTCACGTTCAATTGTGCATCAGATTCGATTTCCACCGCATTCATAGGTACTTTCCGAACGATTTCGGGGAAATATTTCGCTTGCAGTACGATACTTCCAGGCTCGATCTGTTCTACATAGACAATGCCGTCTTCTTCTTTTGGGATGAAAGATTCGATGGAAATGTCGGAATCACTGCCTGTCAATGTGATCCCATCTTCTTTTGCTTCGATTTTCATTCCCGTCAAGATCGGAATAGCCGTTCTGGATGAGATTGCTTTGACAACATCCTGAATACTTGCTAAGAGCCGATCACGTTGTATGACAAATTTCATGATAATTGCGTTCCTCCTATGGGGGGTTCTTCTTATTAATTATTATTTATAAAAATACAGTAGCAGTAATAGGGCCTGTGATTATGTGGATAAGTATGAAAAAGCCCTGGAATACCAACAAAAATACCCTGTGGATAAAATGTGAATAAAAAAAGCGTTTATGCACGGTTATCCACAGGGTCCAAGCATCAGAAAGATTTAAGCCTTTCTTTTATCTCATCGATTTCACGCTGCAGTTCTTCATCCTCACTCAATAGTTTGGAGATTTTCTCATGCGCGTGGATCACGGTTGTATGGTCCCGGCCGCCGAATTCTTCTCCGATTTTCGGTAACGAAAAATCAGTCAGCTCCCTTGAGAGGAACATGGCTATCTGGCGAGGGAAAGCAATTGCCTTCGTCCGTTTTTTCGCACTGAATTCTTCCAAGCGGACATTGTAGCGCTCGCCGACTTGCTCCTGGATCGCATGGATCGTGATGACCTTCGGCTTCGAGCTGGGAATGATGTTTTTGAGTGCATCTGCTGCCAGGGAAGCATCAATATCCGAGTTGATAAGGGATGAATAAGCAACAACACGTATAAGGGCACCTTCCAGCTCCCGGATATTGGTATCTATTTGATTGGCAATGTACAGCATGACCTCGTTCGGTATATCCAAGCCCTCCGCCTTCGCTTTTTTACGAAGGATGGCAATGCGTGTCTCCAGATCCGGAGGAGTGATATCGGTGATCAATCCCCATTCAAAACGGGATCGCAGCCGATCTTCCAATGTCGGGATTTCCTTTGGCGGGCGGTCACTGGATATGATGATCTGCTTATTTTCTTCATGCAGGGCATTGAATGTATGGAAGAATTCCTCCTGCGTTTGTTCTTTTCCGGCCAGGAATTGAATATCATCTATGAGCAGGACGTCGATATTGCGGTATTTCGCCCGAAATTCCGCTGTTTTGTTATCCCTGATTGCATTGATGAATTCATTAGTGAACTTTTCAGAGGATAAGTAAACGACCTTTGCGCTTGGATTATGATCCAATACATAATGTCCGATTCCGTGCATCAAGTGGGTTTTGCCAAGACCGACGCCACCATAGATGAATAACGGGTTATATGCTTTGGCAGGTGCTTCGGCAACAGCCAGGGAAGCAGCATGCGCAAATCGGTTACCCGAGCCGATCACGAAAGTATCGAATGTATATTTGCTATTCAGCATGCTTTTTGGTGATTCTGTCAGGGTGTCACTTGCCGCTGATTTCTGAGGCATCGGCTGGCGGATGATTTCCTCCTCCTGCTGAAATTCCGGAATGATGAATTTTGTCTGCAGGCGATTGCCGGTCACTTCGTAAAGTGTATCCCCGATCAGCGAGGAGTAGCTGCTTTCCAGCCAATCCCTGGCGAACTCGTTGGGAGCTTTGATCACTAATGTATCTTCTTCCAGTGCATAGGCCTGGGTATTTTTCAGCCATGTATCGAAGCTGGGCTTGCTTATCCGCTTCTCGATTGCTTGTAAGGTTTTTTTCCATAAATCTTGAATATTGTCCAACAGGCATCCCCCTTTCTGAGAAAAAATGAAAGAAGCAGTCACTTTCGATTAAGGAACTGCATCATGATAGGTAGTAAAAGGCCTTTTCAAGACATGCAAACAGAATTTTACGCATGCAAAAAGGCCGTGCACATAATTATATGGATGTGGATAAAAAATCCGCAGAATAGCGGTGATGGAACGACTTTTTCAGTTGCTCACATATCTGTTGATAACTGCATCTACAAGCCTGTGAATAGATGTCCACAGTTTATCCACAATCTGTGGATAATGGATTTTCCCAATCGGTTTATCCAATCATTAAAACACAGATATGATAACAGAATAATCCTTGTCTTGCAATGCTTAATCGACACTTATCCACAAATGCCGGCGATTGTAGACAAAAAGTATCCACAGCATGCGATTATGTGTGTAAGCTGTCGAAAACTTGTGTGGAAAAAGTTATGCACAGGGTTACTAGATTAACATGGCTTGTGGATAAAAGGAAGACGGGATACAGCAAAAATGATAGGTTGACATGTCCGCTTACTTTTACGTATAATGTTCAAGACTGTCTATGACCTTTCGCTATATTTTTTTATATATCCTCGAGGGAGGTGTTTTATATATGAAACGTACATTCCAACCTAATAACCGTAAAAGAAAAAAAGTACACGGCTTCCGTGAGCGTATGAGCACAAAAAACGGACGTAAAGTTCTAGCTCGTCGTCGTCGTAAAGGAAGAAAAGTATTGTCTGCATAAGGCCACTTACGTATGTAGTGGTCTTTTTGACTTTATATACTGATCAGTGGAACAGACGCAGCTTGCTAGCTGTGCTTTTACAAAGAGTGGAGAAGGAGAATAAACTACAAGCTTAAATGCCGCGTTTATTCTCCTTCTTTCAAATTGAACACTATTTGATGAACATTATTTCAAATAGGCATGCTTGAGGGGACCCTCCATGAAGAAAGAATATCGAATCAAAAAGAATGAAGCATTTCAGGAAGTGTTCCAGAAGGGGAGCTCTTTTGCGAACCGCCAGCTCGTTCTATATTATAAGAGGCAGGAAACAGCGGATACGCATTTTCGCATCGGCCTGTCTGTCAGCAAGAAACTTGGAAACGCTGTTATGCGGAATAAGATAAAGCGCTATTTGAGACAAGCCTTTCATGAACTGGATGAGCAAGTTGTACAAGGATATGATTTTATCGTCATTGCCAGGCAGCCAGCGAAGGATATGACTTATCAGGAACTGAAAAAAAGTTTGATCCACGTGCTTTGGAAATCACATCTGCTGAAACAGCCAAATAGAAAACAAAAAGAGAAGCAATAGGGAAAGTCTTATGCAAGGAAGTTAAGGAGGAAACATGGTGCGTAAAAAAGGTTTATTAGTATTGGCACTCGTGCTGCTCGTCGCTGCCTTGGCAGGCTGTGCACCGAGCACCGATCCAATCACTTCTGAAAGTACCGGGTTTTGGAATCAATACTTCATCTACCCGCTATCTTGGCTGATCACTTATTTTGCTAACTTGACGGGAGAAAACTTCGGTCTTGGGATCATCATCGTTACTGTGATCATCCGTTTGATTTTGCTGCCATTGAACATCAAGCAGCTGAAAAGCTCGAAAGCGATGCAGGAAATTCAGCCAGAACTAAAAGCGTTGCAGCAAAAATACAGCTCCAAAGATGCGAACACGCAGCAAAAGCTGCAGCAGGAAACAATGCAGCTCTTCCAGCGTCACGGTGTGAACCCGCTGGCAGGATGTCTGCCGATCATCGTGCAGATGCCGATCTTGCTTGCCTTCTATCAGGCAATCAGCCGGACGGAAGCCATCAAGGAGCATAACTTCCTCTGGGTACAGCTTGGAAACCCGGATCCATATTTCATCCTGCCGCTCATTGCAGGTTTGGCAACATTCCTGCAGCAGAAATTAATGATGGCAGGTAACTCAGCAATGGGAGCAAATCCGCAAATGACGATGATGCTTTACATCATGCCAGTCATGATCACTGTATTTGCATTATTCCTCCCATCTGCTTTGGCTTTGTACTGGGTAGTAGGTAACGTCTTCATGGTGGCGCAGACATTGCTCATCAATAAGCCGATGATGGCGAAGAACAAAGCTCAGGCAGACAGCAAGAAATAATGAAGCAGCTGACTGCTCGCGGTAAAACCGTAGAAGATGCAATTCAATCGGCATTACAGCAGTTGCGCGTTTCGAAAGAGGAAGTCGAAGTGGCTGTCATCGATGAAGGAAGCAAAGGTTTCCTCAATTTGTTCGGTGCCAAACCGGCAGTTGTCAGGGTGGCAGTAAAGCAGACAGACTATGTACAAGCAGCAAAAGAATATTTGGAAAGTATCATCCGTCATTTGCATCCCGATGCAGAGGCAGAGATCACTTCCGTTAAGAAAAAGCATGTGATGTTCGCGATCAGTGGTAATGATCTCGGCATATTGATCGGAAAAAGGGGACAGACGCTGAATGCGCTGGAAGTGCTGGTCGAACAATTCCTGCATCAGCAAAAAGCATATCATTTCACCGTTACCGTCGATGCGGAAGGATATCGGACAAGAAGACGGGAAACGCTTGAAACGCTGGCTGTCCAAGCAGCCAATAAGGCTTTGGCGCTGCGAAAAGCGGTGCCTCTTGATCCAATGCCGGCCAGTGAACGGAAGATCATCCATGCAGCAATTCAGAAACAAAAAGGTGTCGAAACGGATTCGAAAGGGAAGGAACCGAATCGCTATATCGTCATCCAACCAGCAAAAGAAAAGTCTTGGCAATGATGCCAAGGCTTTTTTTGCTTCTATTCACATGTGGATAACCGACCTCCGACGGGAGAAGGTATTTTTTCGTGTGGATATCTTTCTTTTTGCTGGTCACCGTGCTATTCTTATAAGTTAGTGAGTAAAAACTTAATCATGGCGATATGCTGTGGATAAATAGATAGATAAGAAAAGACAGAAAGAGGTGAAGCAGATGCAGAATGATACAATAGCGGCGATATCGACTCCTGTCGGGGAAGGTGCAATTGCCATTGTACGGCTGAGTGGGGCAGAGGCAGTTGCGATTGCTGCCAAGCTATTCGATGGCAAGAAGCTGACCGATGTGCCGAGTCACACGATTCATTACGGAAAGCTGATTGACCCGGCAACTGGAGAAGTTGCAGAAGAAGTGATGGTATCGGTCATGAAGGCGCCGAAAACATTCACACGGGAAGATGTAGTCGAAATAAACTGTCATGGTGGGCTTGTTTCTGTCAACCGTGTACTGGAGCTCGCGCTGCAGGAAGGGGCCCGGCTGGCGGAGCCTGGTGAATTCACCAAAAGGGCATTCCTGAATGGGCGGATTGATTTATCCCAGGCAGAGGCTGTCATGGACCTTATTCGTGCAAAAACAGATCGGGCGATGAATGTTGCCCTTAAACAGATGGATGGAAGACTATCCCGCCTGATTCAAAAGCTGCGCCAGGAGTTATTGGAAACGGTAGCGCATGTTGAGGTGAATATCGATTATCCGGAGTATGATGATGTGGAAGAGATGTCACACAACATGATGATCGAAAAAACGCAATATGTTTATGAAGAGATAGAGAATCTGCTCGAAATGGCCAAGCAGGGGAAGATACTGCGGGAAGGGTTGGCAACAGCGATCATCGGCCGCCCGAATGTCGGAAAATCTTCCTTGATGAATGCCCTTGTGCATGAGAATAAGGCAATTGTCACAGAAATAGCAGGTACCACACGAGATGTCATCGAAGAATATGTCAATGTGCGCGGAGTGCCTTTGAAGCTGGTCGATACAGCTGGAATTCGTGAAACAGAGGATATCGTGGAGCGAATCGGTGTAGACCGTTCCCGTCAGGTTTTGAAGCAAAGTGATCTCATTTTGCTTGTGCTGAACTATGGAGAAGCATTATCCGATGAGGACCGGCAATTATTTGAAGCTGTTGCTGGGCTTGATGTCATCGTCATCGTCAACAAAACGGATCTGCCCCGGCAGATTGATTTGGAAGAAGTCCGTCAGCTGGCAGGCGATAGACCGGTGATCACGACAGCACTGATTGAAGAAAAAGGAATCGACGAATTGGAGCTTGCCATCAAAGATACTTTCTTTGCAGGGGAAATCGATGGAGGCGACTTAAGTTATATATCGAATGTAAGGCATATCCAGCTGTTGAAGCAGGCATTATCTTCGCTTAAGGAAGCGATGAATGGCATCGAAATGCAAATGCCGATGGATATCGTCCAAATAGATGTCACAAGAACATGGGAATTGCTCGGTGAAATCATCGGGGATACCGTGCATGATAGTTTGATCGATCAACTGTTTTCACAGTTTTGCTTAGGAAAATAAAAAAGGAGAGAATGAACATGACATACGATGCTGGGCATTATGATGTCATTGTCATAGGCGCAGGACATGCCGGCTGTGAAGCGGGTGTGGCGGCTGCGAAAATGGGTGCCAATACATTGATGCTATCCATGAACCTTGACATGACAGGATTCATGCCATGTAATCCATCCGTCGGCGGCCCTGCAAAAGGTGTAGTGGTGCGCGAAATCGATGCACTCGGCGGTGTGATGGGTAAAGTGATCGATAAAACATATATCCAAATGCGCATGCTCAACACAGGTAAGGGTCCTGCAGTTCGTGCATTGCGAGCACAAGCGGATAAGCCGCTATATATCACTGAAATGAAAAAAACCTTGGAAAGCCAGGAAAACCTGACATTGCGTCAAGGTATGGTCGAACGTCTTATCATCGAGGATGGCGTCTGCAAAGGTGTCATCACGGAAACGAAAGCGGCATACTACGCCAAGACTGTTGTCATCACAACAGGGACGTTCATGCGCGGACGCGTCATCATCGGGGATATTTCCTATGAGAGCGGTCCGAACAATCAGCGTGCATCTGTTACGTTGTCGGAGCACCTCGAAGAACTAGGTTTGGAAATGGTTCGTTTCAAAACTGGCACACCGCCGCGTGTTAACAGCCGTTCCATCGACTATTCCAAAACGGAGATTCAGCCGGGTGATGAAGAACCGCTTGCATTCTCTTATGAAACAACGGAATTCATCACGGATCAGATCCCTTGCTGGCTGACATACACGAATGAATTCACACACAATATCATCAATGAAAATCTAGGTCTGTCCGCCATGTATTCTGGTATGATCAAAGGAACAGGACCACGCTACTGCCCATCCATCGAGGATAAAGTAGTCCGTTTCAACGATAAACCGCGCCACCAGATTTTCTTGGAGCCGGAAGGTCGGAATACGGAGGAAGTGTATGTCCAAGGATTGTCCACTTCCTTGCCGGAATATGTCCAAAAAGAAATGCTGCAAACAATCCCTGGTTTGGAAAACGCGGAAATCATGCGTGCCGGCTATGCAATCGAGTATGATGCAATGGTTCCGACACAGCTCTGGCCGACTTTGGAAACGAAAAAAATCCCAGGTCTTTTCACAGCTGGCCAAATTAATGGAACCTCCGGCTATGAAGAAGCATCCGGCCAAGGAATCATGGCTGGCATCAACGCCGCAGCCAAAGCACTTGGCAAAGATCCGGTCATCCTGGACCGCTCCCAAGCTTATATCGGTGTCATGATCGATGATTTGGTGACAAAAGGAACAAACGAACCTTATCGTCTGTTGACATCACGTGCGGAATACCGCTTGCTTCTTCGTCATGATAATGCGGATATGCGTCTGACCGAGCTTGGTCATCAAATAGGGATGATAAGTGACGAACGCTACGCACGTTTCCAGGAGAAAAAACGCCTGATTGAAGAAGAACGGAAACGCTTGGAAGGAATCATCATCAAAACAGAACCGCATGTACTGAAGCTGATGGACGAAGTGGGATCCGTGATGAAAGAAGCACAGCGAGCATCCGACCTATTGAAACGTCCTGAGGTCAAATACAGCTTGATCGAAAAAATCGTTCCTGCAGATAAAGATCTGCCAGCAGATGTAAAAGAACAAGTTGAAATCCAGACGAAGTATGAAGGCTATATCACGAAATCCATGCAGCAAGTAGAGCGCATGAAACGCATGGAAGATAAGAAGATACCTGATACGATCAATTATGATGATGTCAGCGGTCTGGCAACAGAGGCCCGTGAGAAATTGAAGAAAGTTCGCCCGCTATCGGTGGGTCAGGCTTCCCGGATTTCCGGTGTGAATCCTGCTGATGTTTCCATCCTGCTCGTATATATCGAACAAGGCGGACATGTAAAAGCAGCGAACCAATAATCTGTCGAAAAGAGGTACAGAATGAACCAAGCAGATTTTCTACAACAATTGGATCAGCAAGGTATCACGTTATCCGAACAGCAGCAAAAACAACTGGAGGATTACTTTCATCTTTTGGTCGAATGGAATGAAAAGATGAATCTGACAGCTATCACAGAAAAAGAAGAAGTGTACTTAAAGCACTTCTACGACTCGATTTCCGCTGCATTCTTCTACGATTTCAAAGGAAATGAAAGTATCTGTGATGTCGGAGCGGGAGCGGGATTTCCATCCATCCCGCTAAAGATCGTCTTTCCGGAACTGAAGGTGACGATTGTCGACTCGCTCAAGAAGCGGATTACATTCCTTAATGAGCTTGCATCGAAGCTTGGCTTGTCCAATGTCGCTTTTTATCATGACCGGGCAGAGAATTTCGGGAAGAATGACACTTTCCGGGAATCATTCGATTTGGTCACGGCAAGAGCAGTTGCACGGATGTCCGTATTGTCGGAGCTTTGTCTGCCGCTTTGCCGTGTGAAGGGTCATTTTATCGCCATGAAAGGGCCAAGCCTGGAAACGGAATTGCGTGAAGCGGAACCGGCAATGGAGCTGCTGGGGGGCGAATTGGTGGAGAGTCATACATTCGATCTGCCGGAAGAAGGCGGAGAACGAAATATCGCCATCATTGCCAAACGTCGCAAGACACCTAAGAAGTATCCTCGTAAAGCAGGGGTTCCCAACCGTGAACCAATTGTTTAAATACAAGAAAATTAGTGGATGAAGTGCCACACAAGCTTACCATTCTCACCCAATCTATGATAAAATAGTAGATAAGGAACTGGCTCGGCTTATGTTAAGCGCAGCAGCTTCTACAGTAGAACTGCTGCGCCTTTTTATACATGTTTCACGTGAAACATTTACTATTCCTTATGTACCTGCTTGTTAGATTAGGATTGTAAAAAAGGTGGTGTCTGAGGATGTTACACCCTTTCAGCCGCATTTTTGGGCTAGGTGATAAATCGGATTCAGCAGAAACGGAAAACGATGCACATCAGGACGAAGTAGTAAACCTTCGGGTTCAGGATATTGTCCCGAACCAATACCAGCCAAGAACCGTTTTCCAGGAGGAAAAAATCAAAGAACTGGCTCAGACGATCCGTACGCATGGCATCATCCAGCCAATTGTTGTCCGGAAAAATGCTGAGGGCAGCTATGAATTGATTGCAGGTGAACGCCGCTGGCGAGCAGTCCAGTCTTTGGAATGGGAAACTGTGCCTGCCATCATTCGTGACATGTCGGATACAGAGACAGCTTCTGTAGCATTGATAGAAAACTTGCAGCGGGAAGAGCTGACAGTCATCGAGGAAGCACTTGCATATGAGCGTTTGCTCGAGCTGCACTCCTTGACCCAGGAAGCATTGGCGCAGCGTCTCGGCAAAAGTCAATCCACTATTGCCAATAAGATGCGATTATTAAAGCTGCCAGAATCCGTACAGCAGGCTTTACTGGAAAAGAAAATTACCGAGCGGCATGCTCGTGCGCTTATTGTGTTGAAAGACGCAGAAAAGCAAGAGTTGATTTTGCAGGAAATCATCGACAAGGAATTGAATGTAAAAGAAACAGAGGCACGCATCGCCCGTATCAGGAATGCTCAACCGAAAAAGAAACGTCCTAAGCTAAAGGGTGTCAATAAGGATATGCGCATTGCCATGAATACGATTCGCCAATCGCTTTCCATGGTCTCCGACACAGGCATCAACTTAGAAACAGAAGAAGAAGACCTGGATGATTATTATCAAATTACAATTAAAATACCGAAAAAGTCATGAATAATCTCCCATGGGATCCCCATCTTTCAATAAGATGGGTTTTTATATAGGAAAAGGGAGCTAACTTTTCAAAATCTTGAATTTATCCGTCGGTCTCTATGAAAAAATGATAGAATAAATGTATTGAGTTTGAGGTAGGTGACACCATGGGCAAAGTAATCGCAATCGCAAATCAAAAGGGCGGTGTAGGAAAAACAACCTCCAGCGTCAATTTGAGTGCTTGCCTGGCTTTTTTAGGAAATAAAGTATTGCTTGTAGACATTGACCCGCAAGGAAATGCTACAAGCGGTGTTGGTGTGAACAAAGCAGATGTCGAGAATTGTGTATACAACGTTCTAGTTGAGGATATGGAGGCTGAAAAAGTCCTAGTGTCAACTGCTGTTGATAATCTGGACGTCATCCCGGCGACCATTCAGCTTGCTGGAGCCGAGATCGAGCTGGTACCGACGATCTCAAGGGAAGTCCGGCTGAAAAAGGCGATTGATAGTGTGAAAGATGATTATGATTATGTCATCATCGATTGTCCGCCTTCTTTGGGACTGCTGACTTTGAATTCACTGACAGCAGCAGATTCTGTCCTCATCCCTGTCCAATGCGAATATTATGCATTAGAAGGGCTGAGTCAGCTATTGAATACCATTCGTCTTGTCCAGAAGCATTTGAACAAGCATTTGATGATTGAAGGCGTATTGCTGACGATGCTGGATGCTCGTACCAATCTAGGTATCCAAGTCATTGAAGAAGTGAAGAAATATTTCCAGGATAAAGTGTATCAGTCAATCATTCCGAGAAATGTGCGGCTGGGCGAAGCACCAAGTTATGGTCAGCCGATCATTATTTATGATCCGAAGTCGCGTGGAGCAGAAGTTTATTTAGACTTAGCAAAGGAAGTGATGGCGCATGGCCAAAGGGTTGGGGAAAGGTCTTAATGCTTTCTTTCCGGAATTGGAAATGAAGGAAGAAGATCAGATTCAGGAAATTGCAATCAATGAATGCCGCGCGAACCCATATCAACCGCGTAAAGTCTTCTCTGCTGATGCCATTGAGGAATTGAAGCAATCCATTCAGGAATACGGCATCCTGCAGCCACTTATTGTCCGTAAAAGCATCAAAGGTTATGAAATAGTAGCAGGGGAAAGAAGATACCGTGCTGCAAAGGCTGCAGGTATGAAAAAAGTGCCCGTAATCGTCAAAACACTCGATGATGAAAAGATGATGGAACTTGCTTTGTTGGAAAACCTGCAAAGGGAAGATCTCACGCCGATCGAAGAAGCGCAAGCTTATTCCAATTTGATGAAAGAATTGGATATCACGCAAGATATCTTAGCAAGGCGATTAGGAAAAAGCCGGTCACATATAGCGAATCTCATTCGTTTATTGACACTTCCGCCTGAAATAAGTGATCTTATCAATCAAGGCAAGCTTTCGATGGGGCATGGGCGTGCCCTGTTAGGTCTGAAGGATAAAAAGAAATTGCAGCCGCTGGTTGAAAAAATACAAAATGAATCACTGAATGTCCGGCAGGTGGAACAGCTCATTATGAAGCTGAACAAAAATCTGCCTGAGCCCGAAAAGAAGAAACCCGTAAAGGATATATTTCTTGCCCAGACTGAGTCACAGCTGCGGAACCAATTAGGGACAGATGTAACAATTCATCGCGGCAAACGAAAAGGGAAGATTGAAATCCGATTCTTCTCTGATGAAGATTTAGAACGCATCTTAAATGTATTAAATAAATAAAAGCCAATAGGAGCGCACGCTTCTTTTGGCTTTTTTTGTTTGTTTCACGTGAAACATATCAATTTTCGGCGGCTGTTGTGTCGGAAGATAAAAGTGGTGCTTGTTTACGATCGATAGCAAGTAAAAGTGCACTGATTTTATATGCAAGCTGCATGACAAGATGCAAGCGTGTATTTTGCAGTACAAAATACTCCATATCCCCGCTGGCATTAACGATACCGGTTATTTGAGCATCCCCAACGGCAGGAAGGTCCTTTTTCAATGCCGCCCCCGGTCTCAGAGGTGTAGGAGAAACAATGATGGAACCTATGGAAGTCGTCCTTCCCAGGCAAGCGTCAATCGCGATCATAAAAGCATTTGGATGCTTTTCCGTAATCATTTGCATACGTTCCACCAGATTGACGGCATGGACAGGCGATTCCAGTGTTCCATATACTTGGAGCCTATTCAATGGCTTTTCTGTCAGGAATGACCCAATGATCGGTCCTAATGCATCTCCAGTCGAACGATCCGTGCCGATGCAAAGAACAACAATATCTTGGTCGTCAGGAATCCATGAGCTGATTGTTTCATAAGCTTTACTTATAAGAAGGGGGTCTTGGTAGTCACAGCGGAACTCCTTTTTTTTCGTAAATATTCTCTTCAGGCTCATAGCTTATCCTCCATACACATATTGGTAATAGTATATAGCTTTTCTACTTTTTCTATACGTGTTCATATGAAATTGGAGGGACTGTGATGTGGGCTGCTGGGATGAAATGGATGTTTTTGATATTGGCGACATTGATTGGAGCCGGATATGCGTCAGGAAGGGAGATCTGGCAATTTTTCGGCTATGAAAGTGGACTGGCTATCGTTATTTTCACCGTATTATTTTCAATATGCTGCTATGTCATCCTGCATATCAGCTTCACTGAGAAGAGCACCCATTACTTTCCAGTATTGGAGCGGCTGGTGGGCAGAAGATTGGCTGCCCTTTATGATGTACTGATCGTTTTCTATTTGTTTACAGTGACAGTCGTCATGATTGCTGCTGGAGGTGCTACAGGTACGATGTATCATATTCCGAACTGGCTTGGCATCCTCTTCATTTCGCTTATGATCATTCTGATCTTCGTATCGAATGTTGAAGGCGTTGTTTCCATGAATAGCTATATCCTGCCTATTTTAGTCGGCGGTCTCGTCATCGTGCTTTTAGTCTATACGAAACATGAACAGATCGATTTGCTTGATGATT
Organism: Terribacillus sp. 7520-G; assembly: GCF_002271665.1. NCBI lineage: Bacteria > Bacillati > Bacillota > Bacilli > Caryophanales > Bacillaceae > Terribacillus > Terribacillus sp. 7520-G. The sequence goes on from NZ_NQFP01000023.1 coordinate 31,772, forward strand.
GGCGTGAACAAGCAAATTGGCGGGCAGCATTTCCATTTACGGCGCTGAATATCCTTCCTGTCGTTGCCGTCATAGGAGCAATCGGCAAACAAATGAAAGGGAAGGGGGAATTATGGATTGCAAGCATCGGCAGCGGGCTCATCATTGGTGCTCTTACATATTTGTACAATAATGACCTGATGCATATAAGTCATGCAATCCCAAATTATGATATTCCGCTATTCTATATCTTGAAGAATTATCCCTCTTTCGTTTTGATCGGAATCAGTATCGTGTTATGGCTCGCCATCTATACATCAGCTGTTTCGGGAGTACTTGGCATCGTCTCGAGATTCCAAACAAAGTGGAGGGGACCGCTCTGGCTGCAAGCTGCTGTTCTTATCATAATGATGCTGCCACTGACTCAGCTCGGCTTTACAGACTTGATAGCTTTGATGTACCCGCTTTTTGGGTTTGCTAATCTTTATATTCTTTCGGCAATCCTCGTATATCCCTTACTAAAACGTACAAAATGAAATAGATATTTGATAATATATAAAGAAAACAAATGGACGAGGAGATACACACATCATGAATGTAGAGGAGCAATGGACCAGTATTTTCGATTATTTGACGAGTGCCGAGCTCTGGACCAGCATTGGTTTTGTAGTATTGAAGATAGTTATGATCATTATATTGTCCATGGTGGTCGTACGTGTGGCCAATAATATTGTGGAGAGGACTTTCAATAATTCTTTGAGGGAAAAGGCTAATCTCAAGTCGCCGATAGTCTCGGAACGTCGAGAGAAAACATTAAAAAAATTGATTCAAAATGTAATCACCTATGTTGTGTACTTCACTGCTGTAGTGATGGTGTTGTCACAGCTTGGCTTAAATATAGGAGCGTTGATAGCAAGTGCAGGAGTCGCCGGCTTGGCTATCGGTTTCGGTGCACAAAGCTTGGTGAAGGATGTAATCAGCGGTTTCTTCATCATTTTTGAGAATCAATTTTCCGTAGGCGATAATATCCAGACAGCCGGAATCAGGGGAGACGTTGAAGAAATTGGCTTGCGTACATGTAAGATACGAAACTGGACAGGCGAATTGCACATCATACCGAATGGTAATATTACGCAAGTCACCAATTTCTCTGTGCATAACAGTTTAGGGGTATTGGATATCAACGTTCCATATGAGGCTGATTTGCAACTGGCTGAAGAAGTCATCATGCAGGTATTATTGGAGCTGCCGGCCGAATACCCGGAAATTCAATCAACACCGCAGTTGTTAGGAGTGGAGACTTTATCTACTTCGCATATCGTCCTGCGCGCCATCATTGAGACGTTACCGATGGAACATTTTGGTGTGGCCCGGGAAGCAAGAAACCGGATCAAAACAAAATTACTGGAACGAAATATCAGTATTCCAGCTCCTAGACTGGTCATGTATAATAAACAAGAAGCAGAAGAACTCATGAAGGAAAATGCCATAAGGGGGAGTGCTCGTGAATGACAAAGTCTATCAGCTGAATGATGTGGTGCAAATGAAAAAGGCCCATCCATGCGGCGAAAATCGCTGGAAAATCATCCGATTGGGAATGGATATCCGGATTAAATGTGAAGGCTGCGGTCATAGCGTGCTCATTCCTCGGAAAAAATTCGAGACAAAGATGAAAAAAGTTTTGGAGCACGCAGAAGAACCGACAAATTAATATGACTTGTTTCACGTGAAACATAGAAGCCTGGCTGATGTTGTCATCGGACAGGCTTTTTTATTCTGTAAAATCGTTTTACTGCAATCAATAAGTATATAAATGACTAAAATCCTTACATATTTTTGCTGTTTCATACAGAATAGTGTACTCTAGAAGTACGTATGTTTACTTGGACAAAGTAAGGGAAAACTGGCATGCTAAGCGTAAGTCAGTTACCGGTGCTGCCCCATCTTCCCTGTCCCTGGGCGGAGTGTTCAGTAAGCAGATCTATATTGGTTCGCTGTGTTCGATGAAAAGCGGCCAGGACACTTAAGGAGTGGAAGATTACATGGCTTTAACAGCAGGTATTGTCGGATTACCGAACGTCGGTAAATCCACATTGTTCAATGCGATCACACAAGCGGGGGCGGAATCTGCCAACTATCCGTTCTGTACGATCGATCCAAATGTCGGCATTGTAGAAGTCCCGGATTCACGTTTAAATAAATTGACTGAACTGGTCAAACCGAAGAAAACCATCCCAACTGCATTCGAATTCACTGATATCGCTGGTATTGTGAAAGGTGCGAGCAAGGGAGAAGGACTTGGCAACCAGTTCCTATCCCACATCCGTCAAGTAGACGCAATCGTTCACGTCGTTCGCTGCTTTGATGATGAAAATATCACGCATGTATCCGGTAAAGTCGATCCAATCGATGATATCGAGACAATCAATCTGGAATTGATCTTTGCAGACCTTGATTCTGTCAATAAACGCCTGCAGCGTGTAGAGAAGCTTGCCCGTCAAAAAGACAAAGAAGCTGTTGCAGAACAAGAAGTCCTATCCAAGATCAAAGAAGCACTAGAGAATGAACAGCCTGCCCGTGCGCTGGAATTCACGGATGAACAGCAAAAGATCGTAAAAGGCTTGCATCTTTTGACAAGCAAACCGGTTTTGTACGCTGCTAACGTGAGTGAAGAAGAAGTTGCAGATCCGTCCGCTAATGAAAATCTTGCCAAGGTACAGGAGTTTGCGGCAAATGAAGGCGCACAGGTAATCGTTGTTTGTGCGAAGATCGAGTCGGAAATTGCTGAGCTTGAAGGCGAGGAAAAGGAAATGTTCCTCGAAGAGTTAGGCATTCCAGAGTCAGGTTTGGATCAGCTGATCAAGGCTTCTTACAGCCTGCTTGGCTTGGCGACTTATTTCACGGCCGGGGAACAGGAAGTGCGGGCTTGGACCTTCAAGAAAGGTATCAAAGCGCCTCAGGCTGCAGGTATCATTCATACTGATTTTGAAAAAGGGTTCATCCGGGCAGAAACCGTTTCTTATGAGGACCTGGTTGATGCTGGTTCCATGGCTGTCGCAAAAGAGCGCGGGAAGGTTCGCTTGGAAGGTAAAGAGTATTTGGTGCAAGACGGAGATGTCATGCATTTCCGTTTCAACGTGTAAGGTCGGATCCTCATCACATAAATATGTGGAATAAGCTTGCTTAACGGCAGATAATTTGCTATAATTCTTCATTGTGAGTAATTACGTTTTTTAAAGATTACTCCTTGCTCTTATGAGAGATAAGAGCCGTTAAGTCCAAAAGGAGGTGCAAACGGATGAGAGATTACGAAATCATGTACATCGTCCGCCCAGATATCGAGGAAGAAGCTAAAACTGCTCTAGTTGAGCGTTTCAACGGAATCCTGACTGATAATGGTGCGGAAATCGAGAAAGTTGACGAGAAAGGCAAAAAACGCCTTGCTTACGAAATCAACGACTATCGTGATGGCTACTACTACGTCATTAATCTTAAAGGCACTGAAGCCGCTATTAATGAATTCGACCGTCAGGCGAAATTCTCTGATGATATCATTCGTCAGATCGCGATTCGTCTAGACGAGAAATAAGGAGGGGTTCTGATGTTAAATCGTGTCGTACTTGTCGGCAGATTAACCAAGGATCCGGACCTGCGTTACACACCAAATGGAGTGGCAGTTGCCAACTTTACCTTAGCAGTAAACCGTCCTTTCTCTAATCAGTCAGGCGAACGTGAGGCAGATTTCATCAACTGTGTTGTATGGAGGCGTCCAGCTGAGAATCTGGCGAACTTCATGAGCAAAGGAAGTCTGGTTGGCGTCGATGGCCGTGTCCAAACGAGAAGCTTTGATAATCAAGAGGGCAACCGTGTATTTGTAACGGAAATCGTTGCAGACAGCGTACAATTCCTCGAGTCCAAAGGCAGTTCTCAAGGAGGCGGACAAGGTTCTTCTGGATACCAAAATCAGAACTCGAACTTCAACAATAATAACAATAACTTCAATAGCAATAACAACTTTAACCGGAATAACGACCAAGATCCTTTCCGTGATAAAGGGGAACCGATCGATATTTCCGATGATGATTTACCATTCTAATTTAAGGGAGGCAATCTGACATGGCAGCACGTCGCGGTCGCGCTAAGCGCAGAAAAGTATGCTATTTCACAGCAAATGGCATCACTTACATCGATTACAAAGACGTTGATTTGCTAAGACGTTTCATCTCCGAGCGTGGAAAAATTCTTCCTCGCCGTGTGACTGGAACTTCTGCAAAATACCAGCGTAAATTGACAATCGCAATTAAACGAGCTCGTCAAATGGCTCTATTGCCATACGTGAGCGAGTAATGCATAAAAGCATCGTCCATTTGGATGATGCTTTTTTATATATCTTAATAGTTTTTCCTCATATAGAAAGTCCCTGGAACAGGGGCTTTTTTTATTGGATAGTTTTCGGAATTTAATTAATTTGATGATATGCCAGGTTGATAAACAAGATGCTTGAATCTAGATGCATAACTTCTATAATGGAAAAAGTTGATTTTTAATCTGACCGAAGAAAGGAGCATCCATATGGCTGTTGCTACACAAACAATCGATAAACATGTGCAAGTGGAAAATCGTATTCCGCTGATTATTGTCTTGATGGTGGGGAATTTCATTGCGCTGATAAATGAGACCGTCATGAATGTCGCTTTGCCGAATATAGAAGAGACCTTGGGAATCAAAACGACAACTGCGCATTGGCTTTCTACAGGATATATGCTGACAATCGGTATACTCATTCCGATCAGTGCGTACTTGATGCAGCGTTTTACGACGAGGCAGCTGCTGCTTACTGCACTATCGTTTTTCTTTATCGGGACACTGGTTGCCGGTGTTGCTCCTGACTTTGCTGTTTTGCTGCTTGGACGTGTGATTCAGGCTTCTGGTTCAGGGATCATCATCCCGCTGGTGACGACAGTGATCATTACGATCACACCGCTGGCCAAACGTGGTTCGATGCTCGGTCTTCTGATGGTCGTCATTTTGTTTGCGCCAGCGATAGGTCCGGTATTTTCCGGTCTTGTGGTGGAGCAGGCTTCCTGGCGGTATGTGTTTATCAGTGTACTGCCCCTGACGCTTGCCTTGCTTGGTTTTGCTGCTTATTATGTGCGTAATGTATTGGAGACGAAACGTACGAAAATCGATATATTGTCTGTCGTTTTGTCGGTAATCGGTTTCGGTTCGGTCGTGGTCGGCTTCAGCGGTGCCGGAGCGCAAGGATGGACCAGTCCGCTCGTACTGGGTGCCTTATTGATTGGCTTTGCTGCCATTGCGTACTTTGCTTATCGTCAATTTAACTTGGAGATGCCGATGCTTGATTTGCGGCCATATAGAAATAAGAACTTCCTGATGGCGATCCTGGTCACGATCACTGTCATGATGTGCTTTTTCGCCGCTATGATTCTATTGCCTGTGTTCATGCAGGATGCTTTGGGGATCAGTGCTTTTGATTCCGGCATTGTCCTGTTCCCGGGCGGTATCATGATTGCTGTGATGGCACTGTTTACAGGCCGGCTTTCTGATCGATTCGGACCTAAGCCCTTTGCTGTGACCGGAACAGTCCTCTTAGTGGGGATGATTGCATTGATGGCGACTATATCGACTGATACGTCCATGCTGCAGTTTACTTTGCTATATGTCGGCTTTACCTTTGCGATCGGGTTGATTTTGACTCCGATGACGACATTAGGCCTCAATCAGCTGTCAGAGGAGCTCTATTCCCACGGCAGTGCTTCCTTGAATGCTTTCAACCAAATCTCCGGGGCGATCGGTCCGGCGCTGTTCATCACCCTGATGAGCAGCGGGAGCCAAGCTGCAGCCGCCCAGGGTGCAGCTCATGCCATGACAGCTGGTGTACAGTTTGCTTTCACTATTGCGGGTGCTTTTGCCATAGCTGCTGTCGTTTTCGTCCTGCTCGTTAAACAATCCAAACCCATCCACCACTATCGATACGAATGAGAAATAGCGAGTTCCTAAGGGGGAGCTCGCTATTTTTGCAGCTGCTTTACGATTTTGGAAAGATCATCATGAATGACGACATCGAACAGCTCATCCATGACCGTTGGTTCCCGGTTGATCAAAATGGAGGGTTTGCCAAGTGAATTGGCATACTGGGGGAGTATGTTGAATGGACTCACGAGCAGGGAAGTGCCCAGTACAAGTATCAGTTCACTTTGCCGTATCGCCCTTTCTGATCGGTCATGTTCTGTGATCGGGTCGCCAAACAGGACTACATCGGGTTTAAGTATTTGCTCACATTCTTTACATACAGGGGTATCCGTTTCCAATAGGTAAGGTAAGTCATAGGACCTGCCGCAGTTTGGACAGGTGGCAGTATTCAAGGTTCCATGGTATTCGATGACATGCTCATTGCCGGCAAGTGTATGGAGGCCATCGACATTTTGGGTGATGACAGTGATTTGCTTGCCGTCCGTTTCCAGCTTTTTCAGATAACGATGTACATGGTTCGGACCGTAATCCTTAAGCAATTTCACGCGGAAGATATCCTTGTATTTCTGCCAGAAATCCACGGGATCCTTATAAAAGTAGTGGTTGGAAATATAATATTCCCTGCTTTGATCAGCGGTCCAAAGACCATCCGTTGAACGGAAATCGGGTATACCGCTGGCAGTGGATACGCCGGCACCAGTCAGGACTGCCACTGAAGAAGCTCCTGCTATCATCCTTGCTGCTGTTTCCAATTGCATAGAATATCCCTCCAGGTCATTTTCCATTTGGTCCAGTATAGCAAAAAAGCAAGGAACAAGCAGATTCTCGTAAAATCCGAACAATCCGATTTGCTAAAATTATTAGAAAATGTATTGACAATAGCTGTATGTCTGCTATGATAAATAAAAAATTGAACCAAATGATAACTATGTCGATGAAGATCATACCTTTGTTCGTGCTTATCCAAGAGAGCTAGTGGCTGGTGTAAACTAGTATAATCCGTCAAAGGGCAGCACTTCTGAATAGGCAGGCTGAATCCAGTAGGCTTGTCCGGTTTATGTCCGTTACGCATAGCTTCAATGAAGGCTGTCATGTCAGAACAGGCAGTGAAAAAAGGGTGGCACCGCGTGAGTGGATTCAAGCTTTTCGCCCCTTACTTAATAACAGGTAAGGGAGCGGAAGGCTTTTCTTATGGGCTTTTTTACCTGTTAAGATATCTTACAATCCAAGGAGGAAAAGAATTTATGTTACCAGATCAGCTTTTACTACGGATTCCAGGACCGTCACCAATACCGCCGAGCGTACAGCGTGCGATGAGCCAGCCTATGATAGGTCATCGCGGTGCAGAGACAACTGCTTTGCTGCAGCGGATCAAGCCTAAATTGAAGCCGGTCTTCGGTACGAAGCAGGATGTGCTGCTTGTGACGGGCAGCGGAACTGCCGGATTGGAAGCAGCAGTGGCCAATACCTCCAAGCCGGGAGATGAAGTGCTGGTCGTCGTCGTGGGTGCTTTCGGCGATCGGTTTGTCAAGATAGCCCAAGCATATCAGCTTCTGGTCCATCGCCTGGATGTGACTTGGGGAGAAGCGGCGAAACCGGATGATATAAAGAGTTACTTGGAAGAACATCCGGGAATCAGCTCGGTCTTTGTCACCTATTGTGAAACATCCACAGGAGTGCTGAACCCGATCAAAGAAATTGCTGAAGCTATCCGTGAAGCTTCAGAGGCCTTGGTCATCGTGGATGGCGTATCCTGTGTGGCGGGTGTGGAGACGGAATTCGATGAGTGGGGCATCGACATTTTGGTGACAGGCACACAGAAAGCATTCATGCTTCCGGGCGGGATGTTCTTTGCTGTAGTCAGTGATCGGGCATGGCGAGTGATCGAGGAGAATCCGCAGCCGCGATTTTACTTGGATTTGACGAAATATCGGGATGGTCTGGAAAAGGACAGCACGCCTTTTACACCAGCTTTATCCATTATGTTCGGACTCGAGCAAGTGCTGACATTGCTTGAGGAGGAAGGATTGGAGCAAGTGTATGCAAGGCATCGGCTGATGCGTGATATGACAAGAGCTGCCTTCCGTGCATTGGGGATACCGCTGCTTGTGGAGGATGCATATGCTTCCCCGACGGTGACTGCGATCAAACCGGACGATTTTGATGCGGAGCAGCTGCGTAAGCAATTGAAGCAGGAATTCAATTTGGCTTTTGCAGGCGGCCAGCAGCATATGAAGGGACAAATCTTCCGGATCGGTCATATGGGATATTGCTCGCCGGCAGATGTACTGCAGGTAATCGGGGCAGTGGAAATAGGTCTTGTACAGATCGGCAAACAAGTGACAATGGGAGCAGGAACAGCAGCGGCACAGCAAATCTACTTGGAACGGGGAGTGAAGTGATATGATGATGTACCGTGTATTGATCAGTGATCCATTAAGCAAAGAAGGCATGGCACCATTAACACAGGCAGATGATTTCAGCGTAACTGTGGATACCGGAATGGATGAAGCAGAGCTCATCCAAAAAATCGGTGATTATCATGCATTGCTCGTCCGCAGCCAGACGACGGTCACACGTGCGATCATGGAAGCAGCACCGGATCTCAAGGTAATCGGGCGTGCCGGTGTGGGGGTGGACAATATCGATTTGGAAGCAGCGACAGAGCTTGGCATCGTCGTTGTCAACGCCCCGGACGGTAATACAAACTCGGCCGCTGAACATACGGTGGCGATGATGATGTCGCTTGCTCGCAACATTCCGCAGGCATTCCTGGCATTGAAGGAAGAACGCTGGGAACGCAAGCAGCATATCGGTGTCGAATTGAAAGGCAAGACACTTGGTATCGTCGGAATGGGCCGGATCGGAGCGGAAGTAGCATATCGGGCGAAGGGACAGCGTATGGATGTGATTGCATATGATCCGTTCCTGACCAAGGATCGAGCAGACAAGATGGGAATCGGCTATGGAACATTGGAGGAGGTTTTTGCTGCGAGTGACTTCTTGACCGTCCATACCCCATTGCTGAAAGAGACGCGGCATATGATTTCCACTGAGGCCTTTGCTCAGATGAAGGAAGGTGTTCAGATACTGAACTGTGCCAGAGGCGGAATCATCGATGAAGAGGCGCTGTATGATGCGATCATCAGCGGGAAGGTAGCTGGGGCAGCATTGGATGTTTTCGAAGAAGAACCGGCCGTTCATCATAAGCTGCTGGAGCTGCCGCAAGTGATTGCCACACCGCATTTGGGGGCAAGCACGGTGGAAGCGCAGGAAAACGTCGCAATCGACGTCAGCAAAGATGTGATGCAGATCCTCAGGGGCGGCCAGGCTATCCATCCGGTCAACTTCTCCTCGATTTCTCCTGAAGTCATGCGGAAAATCCAGCCTTACTTTGATCTTGCGGAAAAGCTTGGAGCCTTCCTGGCCAGGACAATGCCGGATGCCATCGAAGAAGTGACTGTCTATTATGCAGGCGACCTGGCAGATCAAGAAGTGGCGCCACTGACAAGGAACACAGTGAAGGGCTTGCTGCAGCGTTATTTAGGAAATGTGAATGAAGTGAATGCGACGCATCTTGCCAAAAAACGAGGTATCACGATCAATGAGCAGAAGACTTCCACGACACGAGGTTTCACCAGCTTGGTGACAGTGGAAGCTAAATCGGCTACCGTGACGCATCAGGTGGCAGGGACACTCGTCAATGGACTGGGGGCCCGCATCGTAAAAGTGGATGACTATTATGTCGATGTGACACCTGCTGGCCATATGCTCCTTGTACGGCATAAAGACCAGCCAGGAGCAATCGGCCGAGTCGGGACCTTGCTGGCGAAATATGAGGTGAATATTGCGACGATGCAGGTAGGGCGGTCCAATGAGGGCGGCGATGCGATCATGATGCTCACCGTCGATAAAGAGCCGCAGGCGGACGAAGTCGAAGGTTTGAAACAGCTGGATGATATTTTTGATGTGACAGCTATCACGATATAAAAGAAAGCGAGCAGATCTTGTCTGCTCGCTTTTTTAACGCCGTCTTGCTTTCAAAATATAGAATATCGGAAGACCGATGACTGCTACTCCGATTGAAAAGAGGCAGCTTAGGAAATCTGTGAACAGTGTACTGATCAAGACAAATAAGGAGCCTGCAATGGCAGCGATCGGGATGAATGGGTAAAGCGGCACACTATAGGCGCGTTTTTTCCCTTTGTTTCGTTTGCGTAAGATGAACACAGCATAGAAAGCCAGGACATAAAACATGTAAATCGTGAAAATGCTCATTTCCGACAGCTTATCAGGGTTGCTGACAAGCATGAAGATGATAGAAAGCACAAGCTGGAGCACGACTGCCGCCCAAGGTGTATGCAAGGCAGGATGCACTTTTTTCAGCAAATTGGAAAAAGGCAGCTGACCTCGCTCAGCCATTGCGAACGGGATACGCGGGAACGTCAGGATTTTCCCATTGAGACAACCGAAAATGCTGACGATGATACCCAGGCTGACAATGATTTCACCAGCATCACCGAGGACAAGCTTGGCAGCTGTGCTGGCTGCATTTGTATTCAAGCTGACGATTTCCCCCGCCGGCAGGATATAAAGCATTGCTGCGTTGATAAGCAGATAACAAGCAGTAACGATCAAAATACCGCCAATCATCGCTTTAGGCAGTGTTTTCTCTGGATTTTTCATCTCACCGCCCATGGAGGCCAGCATGATCCAGCCGTCATAAGCGAATAATGTCGCCAGCACGGCAGCTCCGAAATTCATATCGGAAATTGCTTCTGGTACGGCACTGAAAAAGTCCTCATCTCCTTTCCAGAAGCCGAATGCCACGATTAAAATGATCGGAAGCAGTTTGCCGATTGTCGTAACGAGCTGTACCGCCCCGCCGAGTTTCGTACCGAGAATATTGATGAGGCAAAGAAACGCGACACTTGCAATACCTACAGCAGCTGTCCATTTCGTATCCCAGCCGAACAGATTGACTAAAAGGGTGCCGAAGTAAAGTCCCAAAGCACCGATGATGGCAGGTCCGTATAGGATCGTTTGCACCCAGCCGCAAAGGAATCCCCACAGCTCTCCGTAGGTTTCCTCCAGATAAGCGTACAATCCGCCTGTTTTCGGAATCTGTACACCCACTTCCGCAATGGTCAGACCGCCGGCAAGTGTCAGCAATCCTCCGATCAGCCAGGCCAGCATGGCAATTTCAGAGCTTCCCGCATGACTAAGTACAGGTCCTGGTTTCATAAACACGCCAGACCCGATGATCGTTCCTACAACTATGGATAATCCTAGAAAAATTCCAATTTCCTTCTTTAGTGCTGTGTTCTCCGATTGGTTCATGATGTCACTCCTTCTTCTGACGCCGCATACTGCATTCCTTTAGTGTAGTGATGGATATATGTAGTCCATTATAGGAAATGTGCCTGCAAATAGAAATTAGAAAAAGTATTCTGACTTGTAAGGGATTACCTGCATAAAAGAAAGGAGCTTGCAGCAAATCTGCAGCTCCTTTCCATTAATGTTTCCATCTGTCGATATGATCATTCATTTGTTCAGCCGATAGGCATCGCTTTTCGCTGCCTTTTTTCGAATGTCTGGATTTCGGTATACCCGACACGTTTGGCGAGTTCGATTGCCTGATCATATGCATAGCCTACATGCTTCGGTGCATGTGCATCAGAGTTGATGACGATGCCGACACCTGCATCAAAGCATTTTTGCAGCAGGACGGGATCCGGATATATTTCACCGACTGGTTTGCGCAAACCCGCTGTACTGATCTCGATACATGTATCATTTTCAGCGAGTGCCCGTACAACCCGATCATATTCTCCTTCGATGAAGTCTTTGTCATCCGGTTTATAGCCGAATATCTTGATTAAATCGATGTGGCCGACAAAGCTGAAGAGCCTGGATTCGGCAAGTGTGATGATTTGATCATAATAATCGCGATAGGCCTGCTTCAAGTCCCGTTTTTCATATTCTTCTTTGAAGATATCAAGGTCGATTCCCCAATCCCGAATCCAATGAACGGATCCGATGACATAATCGAAAGGATGCTGTTCGAGGAATTCTTTCATCTCCGCTTCTTTGCCTGGTGTATAGTCCATCTCGATGCCCATTTTGACGGGAAGTCCTGCTTGCTTGATTTCTTCGAAGAATTCAAGATAATCCTTGAAGTGGAGCGTCCGGCGGTTTTCGACCCACGGGTTTGACAGGATTTTATTTGTTTCCTGGAAAAAGTAAGCATGCTCGGATATGCCGAATTCCTCTATACCTTTTTCTTTAGCCGCTTTAAGGTATTCGCGGATGTACTCCAAAGTGAACGAGCCTGTTTCTGCCATATGTACATGATAATCTGTCAACAAAACGTCCCACTCCCAATAGTTAGTTAAAAATATTTTGACATATTCTGCAGGATGTTCCAAGAGGGGATTTTTCAGCATGCGCCTGGGTGAGCGTCCATTTACCATATAGAGCAAATAAAAAAGCTCCGCCTTTTTACAGGAAGAGCTTGCATGGAGTATGGAATCAGAAGATAGAGTGCAAGTAGCCGCCGATACTGCTGATCAATAGAGTCGCTGCAAGGATGGCATTGAAATGACTATTTTTCATGAGGTTTCTTTCCTTTCTTTAGATTGGATTAGTTTTGTTTACCCGATTCTTTTATATATAATCTGTTCTGATCTTGTATTCATCATAGCATTTTGAAATCTTGTACTTCTTCTGGTTTCAGTAGAAAAAATGTGTAAAAAGTGTGGAATGGAAAAAATCGGCGGCATGCTTGACGCGATGCCGCCGATCTTGACGTTCGTCCCATTAGTGGCTAATGAGGTGTAAGTATGTAGTGCTGACCTATTGTAAGGCTGTCTTATCATTATAAAGGGTCATTCCGAAAAAATAAACAACAAATTAAGAACTTCACAAGCTGAGTGATAAGTCTGTTTACTCTTTATGGCGAAACATTTGTTTGAATACTTGCTTTCAGGTATAATCGTGGGGTAGCAATTTTTCGGATGAAATGGCTTTTGATACGATTTCGTCCATACAAACGAACGATAAGCACAGCCTATGCAGCTGTGCTTTTTCTACAATTGCATGATTACATATTCAAATGGGGTGTCACGTTTCATGAACAATGCTCGAAAACTGACGGAAGGAGCCATGCTGGGAGGGATTTATCTCGTTCTGCTGCTTATGGCAATCTTTGTGCCAGTGCTCAACTTACTGGCGATGCTTGTCATGCCAGTGCCGATCATCCTCTATTGGATCCGGCATGGTTTTAAGTCAGGGATCTACTTTTCTGCAGCCATCCTGCTTTTATCCTTCATCGGAACAGTTGCTGGGTTCTTAATGACGATCGCAATCGCGATCGGGGCAGCTGCAACAGGCTACATCCTTCATCAAAAGCATTCCACATATGAAGCTTTATTGAAGGGGGCAGTGGGATATGCGCTCGGGTTCACGATATTCCTTGCAGGTTCACAATTCATATCGGGAATCAACATCATCGGGATGATCCAGGACAGCTATCAGGATACGATCCAGACAGTCAAATCCGAAGTGGATACCGTCGGGGTGACAGTACCGGAGGCCCAATGGGAGCAAATGGATGCTGCCTTCGATTATGTGCTGGTGCTGATCCCTACAATGATCGCTGTGTCCTCCTTGCTGTTTGCTTTCGTCTCTCAATGGCTGGCTCACCAAGTTCACAATCGTCAGAGTAAACAACGGATCCTCTATCCGCCATTCCGCCGGTTCAACTTGCCGGTCATCGTATTGTTCATCTACTTTATCGGTTCCATCGCCCGCTGGTTCGAAATGGATCAGAATGGCTGGATTTATCCGATTGTCACAAATGTCACGGAGCTTGCCGGCATCCTGCTTGTCCTGCAGGGATTTTCTTTCTTTTTCCATTTCGCCTATCATCGGAAACTGCCGAAGGTGCTGCCGATTCTTGCAGTGGTGATCTCGATTCTTTTCGCGCCGGTACTGCTGTATCTTGTACGCATTTTGGGTATAATTGATGTAGGATTCAGGCTGCGGGAACGGATGGGCAGCAAGAAGTAGGATGGTCGCGGAATATAGGTTTAGGAGCTGACATATATGCCAGAGATATTTAAAAAACCAGCATTGAGTAAGCATTTGATCGTGATATATGTAATTGCTGTCATCTTGCTTATTTGTGTGTGGTTTTATGAATGGAAGCTTGGGCTGCCGCTTACAGTGCTCCTGGCGCTGTCTTTCTTCTACAGCATACTGACGGAACAGCGGATGCAGGATCAGACGGAGGAGTACATATCCACGATGTCCCACCGTGTGAAGAAAGTCGGCGAGGAAGCGCTCTTGGAGATGCCGATCGGTATCGTGCTGTACAGCGAGAATTATCAGATTGAATGGACGACACCGTACATGAACCGGTTTACAGAGGATACGCTTGTGGGCGTTTCGCTTGATGACCTGTCAAATGCGCTGATACCGGCAATCAAGGATGAAAAGAATGAGGTTTGGATCACACTTGATGACTATGATTTCCTGACGGTGATCAAGCGGGAAGAGCGGCTGCTGTATTTATTCGACCGGACGAAGCAGCTGGAAATCCAGAACTTATATAATGAAGAACAGACAGTCCTAGCTATCATTTTCCTCGATAACTATGAAGAAATGACGCAGAATCTTGATGATACAGCGAAAAGTCAGATCAATTCCCGGGTTACCGCGCAGTTGAATGAATGGTCGCGTCAGAAAGGGATTTATTTGAAGCGTACCTCACAGGAACGTTTTCTTGCTGTGCTCAATCAGCGTATCTTGAAGGAGCTGGAGCGGACGAAATTCGAAATCCTGGATGAAATACGCGGATTGATAACGGATCAGAATATCCCGATCACGCTGAGCATCGGTGTCGGAGCCGGCGGTCAGACATTGCCGGAACTCGGCGAACTGGCGCAATCAAGCTTGGATTTGGCCCTTGGCCGGGGCGGGGACCAGGTTGCCATCAAAGGAGAGGCCGGAAAGGTACGCTTCTATGGCGGAAAGACGAATCCGATGGAGAAAAGGACCAGGGTGCGGGCGCGTGTCATTTCCCACGCGCTGAAGGAATTGGTCAAGCAAAGTGAACAAGTGCTCATCATGGGGCATAAGGCACCGGATATGGATTCGATCGGAGCTGCTATCGGCATCCTGAAAATCGCGGAAGCGAATGATATCGTCGGGCATATCGTCCTTGATAAGGCGGATACCCATAGTGTTTCCAAGCTGATGGCATCTCTTCAGCAGGATGAAGAGCTGTGGGAGCAATTCATCAGTCCGGAAGAAGCACTTGACAGGGTGACGAAGAATACGCTTGTGGTCGTCGTCGATACCCATAAGCCGATGCTGGTGGCTGAGGAAAGGCTGCTTAGCAAAACGGAGCATGTCGTTGTCATCGATCACCACCGCCGGGCAGAGGAATTCATTGAGAAACCGACGCTTGTCTACATGGAGCCTTATGCTTCCTCGACAGCTGAGCTTGTGACCGAGCTCCTGGATTACCAGCCCAAAAAGCTGCGATTATCCACCCTGGAGGCAAGTGCGTTGCTTGCAGGGATCATTGTCGACACGAAAAGCTTTACGCTCCGTACCGGTTCCCGTACGTTCGATGCGGCATCGTATTTGCGCTCCAAAGGCGCGGACACGGTGCTTGTGCAGCGATTTATGAAAGAGGATCTGGAAACCTATGTGAAACGGGCGCATTTGATTGAACACACGGATATCTACCGGGAGGGCATTGCGATCTCTGCGGCAAAAGACGGGCAGGTATTCGGGCCGGTCGTCATTGCCCAGGCTGCAGATACACTGCTGACGATGGATGGTGTGAGTGCAAGTTTTGTCATCTCCGAGAGGGAAGACGGCCGCATCGGAATCAGTGCCAGATCCCTCGGGCAAGTCAATGTCCAGGTGATCATGGAAAAAATGAACGGCGGCGGACATTTGACCAATGCTGCCACGCAGATCGCCGATACAACCGTACAGGAAGCCAAGAAGGACCTGCAGCGGATCATCGATGAGTATGTTGAAGGGAGAAATGAAGAATGAAAGTCATTTTTACAAAAGACGTCAAAGGTAAAGGGAAAAAAGGACAAGTAAAAGAAGTGCCGGATGGTTATGCACGTAATTACTTGCTTAAGAATGATTTGGCTGTGCCTGCAACCAAAGGCAATATGAAAGTGCAGGAAGCGAAAGAGAATAAACAGCATCAGTTGGAGCTTCAGGAAGTGGAAGAAGCGAAAAAACTGCGTGATACACTTGCCAATCTGACTGTGGAGGTCAAAGCGAAATCCGGTGAAGGCGGTCGTCTATTCGGATCCATCACAAGCAAACAGATTGCCGATGAATTGAAGAAGGCACATAATATCAAGATCGATAAACGGAAAATCGAGTTGAATGAACCGATCCGCGCCTTGGGTTATCGCGACTTGGAAGTGAAGCTGCATCCGGAAGTGACCGGCAAAGTGAAAGTTCATATCAGCGAGCAATAATATTTTTTCCAACAAAATACTAGCATTTTTCCATCCCCCTTTTGACACAAAAGGGGGATATTTCGGTACAATGATAGCAGTATGCCAGAAATGGGGGAATCATGATGGAAGAAGTCTGGAATGACCGGACGCCTCCTCATAATATAGAAGCAGAGCAAGCCGTGATTGGTGCCATCTTTCTGGAACCTGAAGCACTATCGAGAGCGTCGGAGCAAGTAGTAGCGGAAGATTTTTACCGTGCAAGCCATCAGCGGATTTTCGATGCGATGATGCGCTTATCCGATAGGGGCGAACCAGTGGACCTTGTCACGGTCACGACTGCGCTTGCCAATGCAAAACTGTTGGAGGAGGTCGGCGGGGTTTCGTATTTGAGCGATCTTGCCAATGCCGTTCCGACAGCAGCAAATATTGAGTACTATAGCAAGATCGTGGCTGAAAAGGCGCTGCTGCGCAGGCTGATACGTTCTGCCACCGATATTGTCACCTCAAGCTTCGCTAAGGAAGATGCTGTCGAGGACGTGCTCAACGAAGCAGAGAAATCGATTATGGAGGTTTCCGGACGAAAGAATTCCGGTGCTTTTCAGAACATCAAGGATGTTTTGATCGATGTTTACGATAATATCGAGAAATTGCACCATCAGAATGCCACGGTCACAGGTGTCCCTACGGGGTACCGGGATCTGGATAAGATGACATCCGGTTTCCAGCGGAATGACTTGATCATCATTGCCGCGCGTCCATCGGTGGGGAAGACGGCCTTTGCATTGAACATCGCACAGAACGTCAGTATCCATGCGGGCGAAAATGTCGCCATCTTCAGTTTGGAGATGGGAGCGGAGCAGCTCGTTTCGCGTATGCTTTGTGCAGAAGGCAATATCGATGCACAGCGATTGCGTACAGGGAGCCTCCAGGCAGAGGACTGGGGCAAGCTCACGATGGCAATGGGAAGCTTGTCCAATGCCGGTATTTATATTGATGATACACCTGGTATCCGTGTCAGCGATATCCGGTCCAAGTGCCGCCGCCTGAAGCAGGAAAGCGGATTGGGAATGATCTTGATCGATTATCTGCAGCTCATCATGGGCTCAAGCTCCGGAAAAGGAGAAAACCGTCAGCAGGAAGTTTCCGAGATTTCCCGTTCCCTGAAGGCTTTGGCGCGTGAGCTGGAAGTTCCGGTCATCGCACTGTCGCAGCTTTCCCGCGGAGTTGAGCAGCGGCAGGATAAACGCCCGATGATGTCCGACTTGCGTGAATCCGGTAGTATCGAGCAGGATGCCGATATCGTCGGATTCCTGTACCGTGACGATTATTATGACAAAGAGTCGGAGAAGCAGAATATCATCGAGATCATCCTGGCCAAGCAGCGTAATGGTCCGGTCGGGACAGTGGAGCTGGCCTTTGTGAAGGAATATAATAAATTCGTAGATTTGGATCATAGATATTCGGAAAGTGATGTCCCGCCAGCATGATAAAAACACCCTATCCATGGATAGGGTGTTTTTTAACGAACGAATCTAAGATATGTATAATAAATGTTCGGTTGTATCATTGACATGTGTTTTGGGGATTGATAAACTTTAGAGGTCTTAAAAATAGTTATTTGGCGGAGGTGCCACACAGATGTCCTCAGTAGTTGTAGTAGGAACCCAATGGGGAGATGAAGGGAAAGGGAAGATCACTGACTTCCTTTCACAGAATGCCGAAGTTGTTGCGCGTTACCAAGGCGGAAACAATGCTGGCCACACAATTAAATTCGATAATGTCACATATAAGCTTCACTTGATTCCATCCGGTATCTTTTTCCCGGAAAAGAAATGTGTCCTGGGTAACGGTATGGTGATCGATCCCAAAGCATTGATTAAAGAATTGGAATATTTGCACGAACGCAATGTCAGCACAGATAATTTAGTCATTTCAAACCGTGCGCATGTCATTCTTCCGTATCATCTGAAACTGGATGAACTGCAGGAAGAATCCAAAGGAGCCAATAAAATCGGTACGACTAAAAAAGGCATCGGACCTGCTTACATGGATAAAGCAGCAAGAATGGGTATCCGTATTGCAGATTTATTGGACAAGGATGCTTTCAGGGAAAAGCTGGAGCAGAACCTGGAAGAAAAGAACCGTCTGTTCGAAAAAGTTTATGAAAGCAATGTCTTCACGGTGGAAGAGATCCTCGATGAATATTATGAATATGGTCAGCAAATCGCCAAGTATGTAACGGATACTTCCGTTGAGCTGAACAATGCATTGGATCAAGGCCGCCGCGTATTGTTTGAAGGCGCCCAAGGTGTCATGCTTGATATCGACCAAGGTACGTATCCATTCGTCACAAGCTCCAACCCGATTGCCGGCGGTGTCACAATCGGTTCCGGTGTCGGCCCGACGAAGATCAACCACGTCGTTGGCGTTTCCAAGGCATACACGACACGTGTCGGCGATGGTCCGTTCCCGACAGAATTGCATGATGAAATCGGCGATCAGATTCGCGAAGTCGGCCGTGAGTACGGTACGACGACTGGCCGTCCGCGTCGTGTCGGCTGGTTCGACAGCGTTGTTGTGCGTCATGCGCAGCGTGTGAGCGGCATCACAGATCTCTCTTTGAACTCGATTGACGTATTGACAGGCATCGAAACGCTGAAAATCTGTGTAGCATACCGCTATAAAGGCGAAGTCATGGAGCACTTCCCGGCAAGCCTGAAAGAGCTCGCGCAATGTGAGCCAGTTTATGAGGAACTGCCAGGCTGGACAGAAGATATCACAGGTGTCCGTAATTTGAATGAACTGCCTGCTAATGCGCGCCACTATATCGAGCGTATTTCCCAGCTGACGGGCATCCCGCTCAGTATCTTCTCTGTCGGTCCGGATCGCACCCAAACGAATGAAGTAAGAAGTGTATATAGCCAATAAGCAGAAAAAATCGTCCTGGCGGGCGATTTTTTCTTTTTTCTTCCAAAAATCATCGGTTTACCCCCTTCCAAAGACATTTGGGCGGAATTGCTGTAAAATAGGAAGGGTATGCAAACACTGAACTAGTAATATAATGTTAGACCATTTCAGATAAAAAACACTAGAAAGCGTGGGAATACGATGAACCATAAAATTTTAGTGGTTGATGACGAAAAACCAATCGCTGATATATTGAAATTCAATTTGGAAAAGGAAGGGTATGAGGTGATCTGTGCTTATGACGGTGATGAAGCCGTGGAACTTGTGCAGCAGGAAAATCCTGATCTGATCCTTTTGGATATCATGCTTCCGAATAAAGATGGCAATGAAGTATGCCGGGAAGTGAGGAAGACGCATAATATGCCGATCATCATGCTGACTGCGAAGGATGCCGAAATCGATAAGGTCCTTGGCCTGGAGCTCGGTGCCGATGACTATGTGACAAAGCCTTTCAGCAATCGGGAAGTCATTGCGCGTGTCAAAGCGAATTTGCGCAGACAGGCGCAGATCCCCGAGGAGGATAACAAGGAGAATAAAGATATTGAAATCGGCAAGCTCGTCATCCATCCGGAAGCATATACCGTCACAAATGATGGTGTACAGGTGGAACTGACGCATCGTGAATTCGAATTGCTTCATTACCTTGCCCGTCATAGCGGACAAGTCATGACGCGTGAACATTTGCTGGAGACGGTATGGGGATATGACTATTTCGGTGACGTACGTACAGTGGACGTAACGGTGCGCCGTCTCCGCGAGAAGATCGAGGACAATCCGAGCAGCCCGCTCTGGATCATCACACGAAGGGGTGTAGGATATTATCTTCGCAGCCCTGAACAGGAGTAATATCTATGAATAAGATAGGCTTTTTCCGTTCCGTGAGCCTAAAACTGGTCGTCGTTTACATTTTGCTGCTGATCATCGCTCTTTTGCTGATCGGCGTCTTTTTTACCAACAGCTTGGAGAATCAGCTGATTCAAAATAAACGGGATTCGCTTGATTCCAATATGTTGTGGCTTAAACAATCCTTGGCTCAGGAATTCGAGGAGGAACGTTCCCCCACTGACCCTACATTGGAAGAAGACATTGCTGATTTGCTAAAAACCTACTCGAATGGTGAACGAACAAAGATTCAGGTGATCGATATTCAAAGACAGCTTGTGGGAACAAGCGAGCTTGGTGAGCAGGATTCGATCGGTGCCAGGGTGACAGACAATAATATCATTCAGGCGATTACCAATAACGGATTCGCAGTTCCATCTGAAACAAAGCCCAATATCGTCATAGATGAGGATACAGGAGATCGGACGCTGAGATCTTATTACAATATCGAGGGTACGGACAGTAATGGGGAGAGTGAATTACTCGGCTTGATTTATGTTCGGACATCGATCGAGGATGTATATGAACAGCTGAAAAGCACGAATCTCATATTCTTGCGTGCTACATTCATCGCCCTTATTTTTGCTGCCATCCTGGGAATTCTCATTGCCCGGGCAATAACGAAGCCTATCAAGGAAATGCAAAGGCAGGCCCGTGTCATGGCAACCGGAGATTTCTCCAAGCGAGTGAATGTCTATGGGGAGGACGAAATAGGTCAGCTTGCCCGCACTTTCAATCATATGAATGACGAACTCCGGCAAGCGCATATGCGGACAGAAGGAGAGCGTCGTAAACTCAGTTCCGTACTTTCCCACATGTCAGATGGTGTCATCGCCACCGACAGGAATGGTGCCATCACATTGATGAATGCGCCGGCAGAGAGTCTGATCGGGAGAAGTGCTGACGAAGTGCGCGGTCAATTCCTGATTGAAGTACTGAACTTGAATGAAAAGATAGTCGATATAACGGAAATACAGGAAACGGGATCGATCATCATTGATATGAGTGATGATGATCAATATTTGCTGCTTCGCTGCAATTTCTCCATCGTACAGGATGAATATGAGCAAATCAGCGGATTCATCACCGTAATCAGTGATGTTACCGAACAAGAGCAGATCGAACAGGAGCGGCGGGAATTCGTTTCCAATGTATCGCATGAGCTCCGGACCCCGCTGACAACGATGCGGAGCTACTTGGAGGCACTGACGGATGGAGCATGGAAGGATGAATCGATTGCACCGCATTTCCTTGATGTCACACAGCAGGAAACGGATCGCATGATTCGACTGGTCAATGACCTGCTTCAGCTCTCCCGTATGGATAGCAGCAATTATACAATGGAATGGGAACGAGTCAATTTCGTCGATTTCTTCCATCATGTGATTGACCGCTTTGAAATGAATAAGCGAGAGGATATCCACTTTGAGCGCTATTTGCCGAAAGAGGAAGCGTTCATCTCGATTGATAAAGATAAAATCATGCAAGTTCTGGATAATATCATCAGTAATGCCATCAAGTATTCACCGGATGGCGGAACGATCCGTTTCCGTCTCCGAAAGGATAGTCAAAAGCTATTGGTCAGCATCTCGGATGAGGGGATGGGTATTGCTTACGAAAAACTGGACAAGATATTCGAACGATTCTATCGGACGGATAAAGCCCGTACCAGGAAGCTGGGCGGTACAGGTCTGGGTCTGGCAATAGCTAAAGATCTTGTCGAAGCGCATCACGGCGTAATCTGGGCCGAAAGCAAAGAGGGCAGAGGCACAACCGTGCTCTTCACTATTCCGCTTAACCGGAAAAGGGGTGAGGTGCGTTGAAGTTAGAGACATTCAATACGATTTTGTTAGTCATTCTGGTTGCGGTGAGTCTGATTTTGACAGCCTATGTATGGACTTTCCAGCCAAACAGCCTGAAATCGGAAGGAATCGGAACCGAGGAAGCAAAGACGCTGAACGGCGTGGAGAAGCAGCTGGCGGATGTAGTCCGGCCGACACATGTCTATGTTCATAATGGTGATAATCACTTTGTTTTTAATTCCAAGGAAGAAGAACAAAGTTTCATTGATGAATTGTCGGATTTGACGCTCACGAATACCAAAAACGATAGCTTGGACGAATTGCCGAAGACAAGTGTCGAGCTCGTTTATCCAGTGACGATAGCTTATTCCCAGCTGAATGCTTTATTCACAGTGGAAGGGGCCGAGAACGTCACAAGCAGGCTTGGAAATGGCGGTTTTACAAATTTGTATTTGGAACCAAATGAGGATGATACGACGGATTTGATCTTTGTGAATGAACGGCAGGAGAACCCCTTGCAAAATGTCGTAAGAGCAACAGTGACGGACAATATCCAAAATACGATCCTTGATGAGGACAGCCTTACTGCCGCTGTCTCTCTATCAGGGACGGATACGGATGACTTGAATCAGATCTACCTGCCACAGGAGATTGTCGTGAAAGACAGCAATGTCCGCGGAGAGACTATTTCCAGGAATGTATTTGCTGATATTTATATGGATAATAATTACACCATTCAAGGAACAGACCAATACACCGATAGCAATCTATTGGAAATGATCAAGTTCAGTAATAATGGGCAATTTGCTTCCTATCAATATAATTCGACATCTCCTGGAGCAGGGACGACGAGCAGGGCGGAACAGCTGCAGGCTGCAATCCATACAATCAATAACCATAAAGGCTGGACGGATGATTATAATTTGTTTGCAGTGAGCGGTGAAAGCAACTTCACCTTCCAATTCAGGATGATGAACGATGGTTATCCGGTATTCCAGACAAAAGGTTTATCTTTGATGACCATCCGGATGCAGAGCACGCTGTCCGAACCAGTAAGCTATGAGCGGACCCTGCTCAACTTGGGTGTTTCCGGGGGATCACGAGGGAACTATTCGCTGAAAGCCCAGCAAGTGAAGGACTGGATAAATGAGAAGGAATACAATCCGCGTGATATACAGGATGTAGTCATTGGCTATCAGTTGGAAGACAGCGATTCGGATATTTACAAATATCATCTGAAACCTAGTTGGTATGTGAAATATGATGGGGAATGGAACGAGGTCGGAGACAGTGAGACAGGAGGGGAGAGCTGATGCAATGGAATAAAATAAAGCTCATGTTCATCCTCGCCTTCCTTGTCTTGGACATCTATCTCATCTTCCAGCTGATTCCGCAGGAAGAAACGGAACAGCTGGTATTGGAGACAGAAAGCCAGGATAAGGTTCTGTCCAGTGTCACGGGATATAACAAGCTCTCAGATGAAGAAACAGAAACCAATCAGCAATATGAAGCAAAGAAACATCATTTTACCAATGGGGATTTGGAAGATATTCCGTCGAGGGATGAAATGGACTTCGATATCAGTTCGGGTGATCAGCTGGTGGCGACATTCA
Organism: Terribacillus sp. 7520-G; assembly: GCF_002271665.1. NCBI lineage: Bacteria > Bacillati > Bacillota > Bacilli > Caryophanales > Bacillaceae > Terribacillus > Terribacillus sp. 7520-G. Next base: position 55,508 of record NZ_NQFP01000023.1, read on the forward strand.
AGGAACCGAAGAAGCTGCCAGTCGAGATTTCGGTCGATGATGATGAAGAGCAGATGAAGGAAGAGTTAAGTGATTTTGCCGAGGATTATGTCTTCGACGGAAAGGATTATACTTACTGGGGCAGACAAGGCAATAAACTGCTATTCTTCCAAAAGACAAGCGAGGGGCAAACCTATTTCAGTTCAGATTGTCTGCTGCTAGTCACCCTGAATAGTGAATACGAGGTAACGGAGTATACACAAACGCATATCGAGGACTTTAAAAAGAGTGAAAATCAGGAGAATCTGAAACATTATTCGGAGAAGGAAGCAGTTAAAGCATTACAGAGTAAACAGCTGATTGAATTCAACGATAAGATTGAAGTGGAAAAGGGCTTTTACCCAACCATCGAGCTTTCTTCAAAGCTTAATTTCGCCCCTGCCTACAAAATCACCGTCAATGGGACGAAGCATTATTTTTATATGTTGCTTCCGGACTACCCATATACGAATGCTCCGACTGAGTCGGTATTTCTAAGCAGCTTAGAGTCAGAGACAGAAGAAACACAATAAGAGGTGAAACAGCATGACGTTAAGCTTTAGCGTACTTGCTTCCGGCAGTTCCGGGAATGCGTTCTTTATCGGGACAGAAAAAGAGCGCATCCTGGTCGATGCGGGATTGACAGGCAAGGAGCTGCAGCGTTTATTGGAGGAGGCAGGAATCGATCCGGCGTCACTGACGAAAATCCTGGTCACACATGAGCATAGCGACCATATAAAAGGATTAGGTGTGGCAGCAAGAAAATTCGATTTGCCGATTTATGCAAATGAAAAGACATGGAAGGCAATGGAGAACAGCATCGGAAAGATTCCCCTGGATCATAAATTCATCTTCGGGATGGAAGAAACGAAAACATTCGGTGATTTGGATGTGCAATCTTTTGGTGTTTCCCATGATGCGGCAGAGCCGATGTTCTATACATTCCACCATGAAGGAAAGAAAGTCGCACTGGTGACGGATACTGGTTACGTCTCCGATCGAGTGAAAAAGATAGTTGAAAAAGCCGATGCTTACATTTTTGAAGCAAATCACGATGTAGGTATGCTGCAGATGGGCAGCTATCCATGGAATGTCAAACGGAGGATCCTGGGTGATCTGGGCCACGTATCCAATGAAGACAGTGCACTGGCGCTTACAGACTTGATTGATAACAATACGAAGCGTATTTATCTAGCGCATTTGAGCCGCGATAACAACATGAAGGACCTCGCACGGCTAGCTGTCGGGAACATCTTGCAGGAGCGGGGCTTCGACTTGAATAAGCATATCGAATTGCATGATACAGATCCAAAAACACCGACACCGATTTTCCAGGTAGTTTAATTTTCCGATATCGTGGAAAGATAGCTATATCGAAAAGAATTGGAACGGAGGCTAACATGGACCATTTTGATGATCAACACAAGGAACCGGAAAAGCCGAAGCGTGCAAGCTGGCTGCTGCCGGCTATATTAGGCGGTATCATCGGTGCCGGTATCGTATTGCTTGTCGCTTATGGGCTTGATCGGGACAGTCTGATGCCGAACGACCAATCACAGTCACAGCAAGGAGAGACTACGAAGCTCGCAGCGGATTCGGATCGACCTCAAAATCTGCAGGATGTAAGTGTCGATGTCCAATCAGGCATTACGGAGATTGTGGATGAAACCGCACCGGCTGTGGTGGGAGTAGTGAATTTGCAGCAAGGTGATGCCCTTTTCTCACAGGAAGAGAGCGCGGCTGGAAGCGGATCTGGCGTCATATATAAAAAAGAAGGCGATAAGGCCTATGTAGTGACGAATCATCATGTCGTCGAAGGAGCAACGGATGTCGATGTCATCCTGCATAATGGCGCAGAGGTTTCCGCGAAACTGCTCGGAAGTGATGTCTTTACCGATTTAGCAGTTTTAGAGATGGATGCTTCGCGAGTGGAACAGGTGATTGACATCGGTACGTCCTCCACTGTTAAAACGGGGGAGCCCGTCATTGCAATCGGTGATCCGTTGGGATTTTCGGGATCAGTCACGCAAGGTATCATCAGCGGTGTAAACCGTACGGTGCCGCAGGATTTTAATGGAGACGGCCGAGCTGATTGGCAGGCAGATGTCATGCAGACGGATGCCGCAATCAATCCTGGTAATAGCGGCGGTGCCCTCATCAATATGGCCGGACAGCTGATTGGAATCAACTCGATGAAGATAGCCGAATCATCTGTCGAAGGAATCGGTTTTGCCATTCCGGTTGACAGCGCAGTCCCTGTAATGGAACAGCTGGAGCAGAATGGGCAAGTGGAGCGTCCGTACCTGGGAGTGGAAGCATACTCATTAAATGAGATTCCAGCCTCTGAACGGGCGGAACATCTGGGCTTGCCGGGCGATATGGAAAATGGAGTCTATATTTGGAGTATCGAGCCACTATCTCCGGCAGAAAATGCCGGATTACAGGAGCTCGATGTCATTACAGAACTGGATGGTCAATCGATAGCAGATATGACATCCTTACGGAAGCATCTTTATGAAGAGAAACAAATCGGCGATAAGATGAAGGTAACTTATTATAGGGATGGAGAAAAGCATGAAACCACTGTAACATTAAGTGCACAGCAATAAGGCAGCCTTATATAGGCTGCTTTTTTAGTTATGCACAACCTGTGGATGTGTATGAGGATAACATACTCTATTTTGTAGGGAACAAATATTCTTATCACTAAATAAAGAATCGGCTTTGTGAATATGTGGATAAGTATGTGGGTAAAGTGTTCATAGTCTGTGGAGCACTGTGTATAAAGATGTTATGCACAAGTTATGCACAGCAACAGTGGATAAATCATGTAAGCGAAAACATGGGAAAAAATGAGCCTAACCGTTGTCGGAGCAGGCTTTTTCTGCTATTATTAGCTAGTAAATTGACCATAATCCCATTTTGGTCATTCGGTCTATGTGGACAACTCGGTGAAGAATATGTAGGAGGAAAAGTTATGAACATGTTGAAGAAGGAATGGCTTCGCATATGGAAAGACCGGAAAATGCTTCTGGCCATATGCGGTATACTGGTTGTTCCTCTGCTTTATAGTGCTATTTTTCTGGCGGCCAACTGGAATCCATATAATAATACTGACAATTTACCGGTCGCTGTCGTAAATCTTGATAAGGGATCCACCTTCGAAGGCAAGGAACTTCATGTCGGCAGCGATTTTGTGGATAACCTGAAAGACAATGACAAATTTGACTGGAAGTTCGTCGATGAGTCAAAAGCTATGGATGGTCTGAAATCAGAGGATTACTATATGGTAGTAAAAATTCCGGAGGATTTTTCTGCAAATGCAGCTACCTTGCTTGATGAAAATCCGAAACAGATGGATATCGATTACTATTCCAATCCGGGGAAGAACTATCCAGCTTCCAAGATTACGGATAGTGCGATGCAGCAATTGGATAAAGAGGTGGCAGAGCAGGTCACGAAGGAATATGCCCATTCCGTATTTGCCAGTCTATCGGATGTTGCAGACGGTCTGAAGCAAGCAAGCGACGGTTCCAAGGATCTTGCCGATGGCTCGAATGAAATCAATGAAGGGGCCAAGAACTTGAGCAAGAATCTTGCCAGTTTATCGGCTAATACAGCCACTTATACAGAGAAAGTGGGTGAAGCAGATGCTGGTATGCAGGATTTGGATCAAGGTATACAAGACCTTGCCTCTCAGTATCCTGAGCTTGATCAAGGAATCACGAAGGTCAATGATGGCCTGCAGGCTTTAAATGGCAAAAGCGGGGAACTGGTCGATGGATCGGATACATTGGTATCTGCCATGGATGATTTGACGAGCGGTCTTGATCAGCTGGAGCAAGCAACAGACCAATTAGCTGGTAAGTTTCCTGAGCTGAATAATGGAATCGCTTCTGCTAATGAGAAAGCACAAGCAGTAAAAGGGGAACTGGAAGATGCTCAATCCAGGCTGTCGGATTTGATGACATTGGCAGAGCAGCTGCAAGACTCGCAGCGGCAAATGGAGGATCAGCAAGCTGAACAGCTGCAAAAAATAAAAGATGCAGTAGCAGTCAGCCAGCTGTCTGATGAGCAGAAAAAAGAGCTCCAAGCCCAGATAGAGCAAATTGGGGGAGCTTCTCCGGATATCCAGCTCCCGGATATCGATCCCGAAGCAATTAAGCAGCAGCTGACAGAGGTCACAGCACAGCTGGATCAAATCAATAAGCTGGCAGAAGGTGCGCAGCAGACACAGACAGCATTGAACAGCATTAATGATGCGGCGGGCAGACTATTGGCTGGCGCGACGGATATCCAATCGGGTCAAAAGGACTTGAATAGCGGTATAGATGCATATACAGATGGTGTGAATCAATTAGCAGATGGTGCACCTGCATTGGTATCCGGTTCCCAATCCGTGACGGATGGATTGAACCAGCTGCAGACAGGCAGCAGCAAGCTTACTGCCGGATTGGATCAATTGAATGCCAATGGTCCGCAATTGGCTGACGGTGCGCAGCAGCTGACAGATGGTTCAAAAACGTTATCCGACGGTACACAAAGTGTGACGGATGGAAGTAATGAACTGCATGATGAGCTGGCTAAAGGTGCTGAAGATGCAAATATCAGCACGAGCGATAAGACGGATACGATGTTTGCGAGTCCGACGGATGTGAAGGATGAAAAGCTGAGCACTGTGCATACCTATGGGGAAGGGCTTGCGCCATACATTCTTTCCATCGGCTTGTTTGTCGGGGCACTCGTATTCACGAACATCTTCCCGCTTCGCGATCCGGCCGGTGAACCGACATCCGGCTTCGCCTGGTTCCTGAGCAAATTCAGTATCATCCTGTTTGTCAGTGTGCTCCAATCTTTATTTGCAGTCATCATGCTTGTCCATATTGTCCATTTGGAAGTGCATAGTGAATGGCGATTGCTTGTATTTGCCATCCTGTTCAGCCTGACAAGCTTCCTGTTGATTCAGCTATTGACAGTTGCATTGGATAATGTGGGACGCTTCTTGGGTATCATCGCGTTGCTGATTCAAATCGGTGCAGGAGCAGGAACTTATCCGGTTGCGCTGCTCCCTGAATTCTTCCAAGTCATCCATAAGTTCGTACCGATGACATATGCCATCAGCGGCTTCCGGGAGATCATTTCGATTGGTGATGACTGGGGCTTCCTCTGGCAGCAGGCAGGTTACTTAAGTATCTTTTCTGTGATATTCTTGGCATTGACAATTCTGGTCTATATATTGCAGGCTCGTAAATTAAAAAAAGACAACAAGGATGAGGCTGCTGTTTCCATGTAAAAGAAAAAGGGGTAGAGAACAATGATAACAGACAAAAAAGAACGAATTATCGAAGCAGCGGCTATGTCCTTCAGTCAATTTGGTTTCAAAGCGACAACAATGGCTTCCGTCGCAAAGATAGCCAAAGTGGCAAAGGGCACGATATATACATTCTTTGAAAGCAAAGAATCATTGTTCTCGACCATCCTTGAACGGACAATGAAACAGCTGCGGCAAGCGGCGGATGCAGCGATACAAGAGGAGGCAGCTTTTCATGAGAATATCCAAGCCATGCTCGATGCGATCCTTGGGTTCCGTGAAAGCCACCAGCTGCTGATCAAATTGAGCCAGGAAGCAAAGGAACTGGGTACAGTGGAAGTATTGGAGATCCTTAATCAGGTAGAGAGATTGATCCTTGATTACATCAAGACGGTCATCGTGAAAGAAACGACAAAAGGCTTTGTCACCAAGCACGATCCCGAGCTTCTGGCCTTTCTCGTGTATAAAACATACATTGCCCTGATCTATGATTGGGAACGCCAGCACAAGCCGCTTCCGAAAGATGCGATAACGGAGATCATCAAATCACAGATCCACTGAGAAAACCGCTGCGTGAATCGCAGCGGTTTTCTTTTCATGCTTCACACGGATGGATCCGGCACACATCATCTAAAAACTTGCAGGAATAAGACAATAATTATATGGTCAGATTCAGGGAACTATTGGTAAAATGAAATTGGAAGAAAGTGCTTAAAAGTGAGGAGATCTTTTATGTATAAACAAGAGCCCATTTTTCTGGATCCCGCTTTGCAAGAACGAATCTGGGGAGGAACCAAACTGGCGGATGTATTCGGTTATCAATTGCCATCCGATCATACGGGCGAGGCTTGGGTGATCTCTGCGCATCCGAACGGTCCGAGCAAAATCCGCAATGGTGAACTAGCCGGGAAAACATTACTGGATGCATGGCAGGATCATCGGGAGTTATTCGGAGAGCATGAAAATGAGGACTATCCGCTGCTTGTGAAGCTCCTTGATGCTAAAACCGATTTGTCTGTACAGGTGCATCCCGCTGATGACTATGCCCGAAAAGTGGAGGATGAGCCTTATGGGAAAACGGAGTGCTGGTATGTGGTGGATGCAGAGCCTGGAGCTGAGATTGTTTTTGGACATCATGCACAAACAAAAGAACAGCTTGAACGGATGATAGATAATGGAGAATGGAATCAGCTCCTGCGCCGGATTCCGGCGAAAAAGGGTGATTTCATCTATGTTCCGAGCGGGGCCATCCACGCTATCGGGGCAGGTATCGTCATCTTGGAAACCCAGCAAAGCTCCGATATAACTTATCGTGTGTATGATTATGACCGCAAGGACGATCAAGGGAATAAACGGGAGCTGCATTTGGATGCTGCCAAGGCGGTTTCGACTGTTCCACATGAAACAATCGAAACAAGGGAATCTCCTGTAAAGGTTGGGACAAGAACAGAGCAGAAACTAGTAGAAAGTGAATATTTCACCGTTTATCATTGGCAAATAGCAGGAGAAACTGAATTAGAAATGCCAGGCTCGTTCCTGCAAGTAAGTATCATTGAAGGTGGCGGTGAGATCGTGATTGAGGATCGATCCTATGAATTGAATAAAGGCGATCATTTCGTGCTTCCGGTTCATATCAAGACATGCAAGTTGAAAGGGCAGCTGGAAGCGATTGTTTCCCATGTATGAGAGCAAGTGACAACTTGCTCTTTTTTTGATGGGTTTTGTCTATTTCCTGGGAAATACACGAAGAAATTCTGCAAAGTTTTTCCTCCCCTATGCTATAATTGGGGAACAGTTTACAGAGACAGGAAAGGTGAGCTATGAAACGATTAGCAGCAATATTATTTGTGGTTTGTATGGTGTTCCTGCTTTCCGCTTGTTCGGATGATCAGTCAGCGAAGGAAGGACTCGATCAGTTTGTCGACAACTGGAATGCCCAGGACTTCGATAAAATGTATGATCAGTTGTCCGAAGAATCGCAAAAAGATATTTCCAAGGAAGATTTCATTAAACGGTATACAGATATTTATGATCAGGCTGGAGTATCCGATTTGAAGGTCACGGCAGGTGATGTGTCTGAAGAGGATGAAAAATCAGATGCGGATACCCAACAGCTTCCTTTATCTGTCAGCATGCAGACGGTTGCCGGAAAAGTGGAGTTTGACAAAAAAGCGGAGCTTGTGAAAGTAGATGGGGAAGACGGTGCGACTTGGAAGGTGAATTGGGACCCTTCCTATATCTTTGCCCAGCTTAATGACAACGAAAGCGTCCGTATAACTTCAGTGGAACCGGAACGCGGCCGGATCTTGGATACGAATGGGGAAGAGCTGGCATTCAATGCAACGGTTCCATCCGTCGGAATCATTCCGGGTCAGCTGGAGGCGGACGGAATGAGCCGGGATGAGGCCCTGGATCAAGTGGCTGAGGTCCTTGATATGGACAGGGAAGAAATTGACGCTCTGCTGGATCAGAGCTGGGTGACAGATGAAGTGGATGTACCGATTAAAATATTGCGCCCTGATCAGCGTGACCTGGCTAAGGAGGTCGATTCACTTCCTGGTGTCCAAATAACCGACACAACTTCAAGATTCTATCCATATGGGGAAGCTGCAGCACATTTGACCGGATATGTGAAAAAAGTGGATGCAGAGTTCCTCGAGAAAGATGACAATGCTTCCAATTATGATGCGGATTCCTATGTTGGCTCGACAGGATTGGAATCCGTCTATGAGGATAAGCTTCGAGGCACTATCGGATGGAAGATCTATACGGTTTCAAAGACGAGCGATGAACAAGAAGTGATTGCCGAGACGGAGGTGCAGAACGGGGAAGATGTCGAGACGACAATCGATATCGGTACCCAAGAAAAGATTTACGATCAGCTGAAGGACGACAGCGGGGCATCAGTTGCCCTGGATCCCAAATCTGGAGCTACCTTGGCACTGGTGAGCACACCATCCTATGATCCGAATAACTTCATTTTCGGCTGGGATGATGAGGAATATGAAAAACTATCCAATGATGAACATAGTCCATTCTCAGCTAAATTCAATAAAGCCTATGCTCCTGGTTCGACCATCAAGCCGCTTACAGCTGCTATCGGATTGGAAAATGGCGTCATTACACCAGACGAGAAGAAGCATATCGAAGGGCTGAAATGGGACAATGATGGCAAATTCGGAAATTACAGTGTGACACGTGTTTCGGATAGCTTATCGGATGTTGACCTGGAGAATGCATTGATCACATCGGATAACATATACTTTGCGCAGACGGCCGTGGATACAGGAGCGGAAAACTTTGAGAAAGGCTTGAAATCTTTCGGTTTTGGTGAAGAGCTGGATTATGAGTTCCCGACCGCAGCCTCATCGATTTCCAATGATGGCTTGGACAATGAGACACTTCTTGCTGATTCCGGCTATGGGCAAGGACAGGTGCTTATGTCTCCGCTTCATTTGGCAGCGGCTTACACTCCTTTCGTCAACGATGGCAACTTGATTAAGCCGACGCTGCTCAAGTCGAAAGCTGAAAAGCCTGTCGTATGGCATGAAGGTGTCCTGCCTAAAGAAGGTGCAGATGCAATCACGGAAGGACTTCGGGGTGTTGTGGAAGATGAACGCGGCTCGGCGCATAATCCTGTAGTGGATGGACTGACATTGGCAGGTAAAACTGGTACTGCGGAATTGAAGCAAAGCCAGGATGATAAGAATGGCACAGAAAATGGCTGGTTTGTTGCGTATGATTATGATAATCAGGATATGCTGATCAGCATGATGGTAGAAGGTGTTCAGGATAAGGGCGGCAGCCATTATACTGTTGAAAAAGTGAAAAATGTATTCAAATGAGGCAAAGCGTGCGGATGATCCGTGCGCTTTTTCTATATTTGGAAAAATAAGCTATAATGAAAATGAATGGGAGGAAGGAGATAAGGATAATGGAAGAAAAACGATATTCGCCATCTGGCACGTTAGCACTTGGCATTGTGACGATTCTCATCCCGGTGATCGGGATTATAACAGGTATTCTGGCAATCATATTTGCAAATAAGAGTCTCAAAATAACAGATGACGCAGAAGCGATAAAGGCATTATATCTCGGCGGAAGGGTATGTGCGATAATTGGGCTGTGCTACCAAGGCTTGATTTTCATTTATTTGATTTTTGTAATCGTGATAGCGTTAGCAGCTCCAGGATTTTATTGACGAAAAAACAGCCTCGGACTCAGTCCGGGGCTGTTTCATGTTCGGGAGTCGTCAAATCGACATCCTCGAGCTTATGCACTTTTGTTTTATATTTCACCTTGTAGATAATCCAGCAGAGCAAAAAGATCGGGATGCCGATATAGGAAGCAATAAAACTGCCGATATCAAAACCATCTTCCGTAAAGGATGATAGACTCTGTCCGACTACTACAATGATGCTTAAGGTGAGCGCGAATAATGGGGCAAAGGGATAGAATTTCGCCCTGTATGGCAAATCCTTTAGATCGTAGCCCTGTGCTACATACGCTTTGCGGAAACGATAATGGCTGATTGCAATACCGATCCAGATGATGAATCCAGTCATACCGGCCACATTCAACAGCCATGTGTAGACGATACCGTTTCCGAAGAAGGATGTCAGGAAGGCCGCACAGCCAACTGCTGCAGTACCGATCAAGGCATTGACGGGTACACCATTCTTATTCAATTTGCCAAGGAAGCGAGGGGCTTTCCCTTCTTTCGCCAAATTCCACAGCATCCTGGTGCTTGCGTACATACCAGAGTTCCCGGCAGATAAGACTGCTGTCAGGATGACCGCATTCATCACAGATGCCGCAAAGGCGATACCAGCTTTTTCGAAGACGAGTGTGAATGGGCTCAGCTGGACATCTTCACTTGCCAAGCTGTCTGTCGTATATGGAATCAGCATTCCGATCACGAAGATAGCCAGGATATAGAATAGCAAAATACGCCAGAAAACAGATCGAATCGCTTTTGGTATCGATACCTTTGGATTATCTGCTTCCCCTGCTGCTGCACCGAGCAATTCCGTCCCCTGGAAGGAGAATCCTGCTGCCATGAACACACCGATCAAAGCAAGGAAACCGCCATTGAATGGGGCATCGCCTACGGTAAAGTTCGAGAAGCCTGGCGATTCCCCGCCTAGGATTCCGACTATCATCAAAAGACCGACGATGATGAATACAATGACCGTGATGACCTTTATCAAGGCAAACCAATATTCAGATTCCCCGAAGCCTTTGACAGAAATATAATTCAATAGGAACATGATGATCAGACTGGCGGCACTCCAGATCCAGGATGGCGTATTGGGGAACCAGAAATCCATGATCAATGTCACGGCAACCAGCTCGGCTGCTATCGTCGCGGCCCAGCTGAACCAATAGTTCCATCCCAGGGCAAAACCAAGAGATTCATCCACGAATTTTGTCGCATAGGTGCTGAAGCTTCCCGAGACAGGCATGAAGGCCGCCATCTCAGCCAGACTGTTCATCAGGAAGAAGACCATGCAGCCAATGAGGGCATATGCCAGCAGCGCTCCGCCAGGGCCAGCTTGACTGATTGCACCTCCGCTGGCAAGGAACAGGCCTGTCCCGATGGTTCCTCCAAGGGAGATCATCCCCAAATGACGGGCTTTGAGCTTTCTTTGTAAGCCTGGCTCTGTGTTGTTTTGTTTGTTGCCCAATTCTTTCACCTCGTCTATAGTATGGCATGCTGCCGTGAACTTAACGAAAAAAGCCGTATCGGATATTCTTGCTAATCCGAACGGCTTATTTTATACAACAGCATCATTCCAGAATAAATAAGATATCGCAGCATATGAATATATATCATGTGCTCGTTCTGTCCCCATTCGGTCCAGATGCAGCTTTTCACTTTGTTTGGAAAAGCCGCATATCACACTCATTGATTGATGATTGCCTATGCAATCCAATGAGTTCTTATGCAATTAAAAACATCCCTAACTTTACTATACAACACGAGATATTTCAACTGTATTCCGGAATGGATTATTTTGGAGCTTTACGGTGCTTTGTGGCGCACTCGTAGCCATAGCCGATTTCTATTAAGGTAGTTTCCTCAAATGCGCCGGCTGTAAACGTAATTCCGAATGGTTCGCCAGTCTCTGTGTAACCAGCAGGCACGGTGATCGACGGGTATCCTGCCTTGGCTGCGATGTCGCATCCATGATAGCTGGGGAAAATGACTGCATCAAGTCCTGCATCCGACATGACAGGATCCAGGCCTTCCGTGCGGGATTCTCTTATGTCGGCCAGCCGATCCCGTAAATATTCTGCCTGTTTAAGCGTCCCATCCGTCTTCTCGGCAGCTTCAAGGATATCTTGACCATGTATGAGGGCAGACTCGGTGTTGATGCGATTCCATTCGATCACTTCTTTCAATGTATGGGCCGGAAGATGCGGGGATACTGTTCGCAGGTATCGGTTCACGCCGTGCTTGAATTCATGATACAGCACGCTTGATTCCCTGGTGATTTCCGGAACTTGCACATGGATAAGCTCAGCACCTTGAGTCCGCAGTACCATAAAGGCTTTTTCCATAAGCTCGCGTTTTTCGGGGGACAGGCTATTCAATGTGTGCCCATCTATACCAAGACGCTTACCCTGCAATCCCTCTTTTTGGAGTGATGCTGTATAATCTGGGAGAACCGGAGCCGATAGCGTGGCTGGATCCGATTCATCCTTGCCGGCGATCACTTGAAGCAGGATGGCCGCATCTTCGACGGATCTCGTCATCGGCCCTGCAGTATCCTGACTGTGAGCAATGGGAATGATGCCATTGCGCGATACAAGTCCCACGGTCGGCTTGATGCCGACCAATGAATTGCTGCTGGATGGGCTGAGGATGGAGCCGCTTGTTTCCGTTCCGATACCTGCAGCGGCCAAATTATCAGCAATAGCTGCACCTGTCCCAGAGCTGGAGCCGCCGACATCGAAACTTCCGTAAGGGTTTCGTACTTGACCGCCGCGGGCGCTGTAGCCATTCGGCATAGGCTCTGACATGAAGTTTGCCCACTCCGTCATATTGACCTTTCCTAAAATGATGGCACCAGCTTCACGCAGCTTTCGGACGATGAAGGCATCCTGCTTGGCATAGTTATCAGCAAGTACAAGGGTCCCGGCACTTGTGTGCATGCCATCCGCCGTATCTATGTTGTCTTTGATCAAGACAGGAATACCATGAAGCGGTCCGCGCAGCTGTTCTTCTTTTCTCTCCTTATCCATTTGTCCTGCAAGGAATAATGCATCTGGATTGACCTCCAGCACACTATTTGTCCCGCCCTGGACGGAATCTTTCTTTGCTATCCGTTCCAGATAGGCTTCGACCAAGGCAGTCGATGTCAGTTTACCTGCTGTCAGGTCGTTCTGTAAGGATGATATAGTTGCTTCTTCGAATGGAAAAGTATTCATGGACTGGATTCTCCCCTGTAATATGTGTATGATAAAAAAACTTCTATAATTTGGCCAAAACAGCTATACTCATTATACTAAATTTTCTTACAATGAAACATGAGAGACTTTGATTCATCCGGGAACACATAAATATACAGAGGCAGATCGATCTTGTGTTGGTCAGACCAATAGCATCACAGCCACCTGGCTAGGCTTGCAGAATCGGCAGGGATGAAATTTGTAAATACTATTTTCTGGTTATCTTGCGTCATATGATCCATAACGTATCAATTTTTTGTACAACTGACTATTGATTTTCGATTTTATGGTTTATCTTTGTGTCCATTTGAGATAGCATATGGAATAACCCGTACGCTTGCGGGCGTTTCGGTATCAATTATTTTTACTATTATCTTTCCATCGACCTGCTTCTGTGCTGCTGCGCACCAATATGCAAGAGGAAAATGATAGTAGGCAAGGGGCATAGACATGGCAAGAAATGATCGATCATCAAATGATTTACACAAAGGTTTAAAAAACCGCCATGTGCAGATGATTGCGCTTGGCGGAGCAATAGGAACAGGCTTGTTCTATGGTTCTGCATCCTCGATCGGATTGGCTGGACCGGCAATTGCACTTGCATATCTTATCGGCGGCATCATGATTTTCTTCATTATGCGAGCACTGGGCGAACTATCGGTGGATACACCGAATTCGGGTTCCATCAGTTATTACGCCTATCAGAATCTAGGTGATTTCTTTGGATTCGTCTCAGGCTGGAATTATTGGTTCAATTATGTGGCAGTAAGCATGGCGGAACTGACGGTTGTCGGTATCTACGTCCAGTATTGGTTCCCGAGTGTCCCGACTTGGGTGACGGCATTTGGCTTCCTGATTTTGATTACATGCATCAATCTATTAAGTGTCAAACTGTATGGGGAGTTCGAATTCTATTTTGCCATCATCAAAGTTGTCGCAATTATCGGGATGATCATCCTCGGCTTGGTAATCATTTTAACTGGTATTGGGAATGATGGCGTTCCTACGGGCTTCTCCAATTTGTTTGATGAGGGAGGCTTCATGCCGAATGGCCTGACAGGTGTGATCTTGTCACTTGTGCTTGTCATGTTCAGTTTCGGCGGGGTCGAATTGGTGGGTATCACAGCCGGAGAAGTGGATACACCGAAGAAGACGATACCAAAGGCAATCAATCAAGTGGTCTACCGGATATTGATTTTCTACGTTGGTGCGCTGCTTGTCATCATGTCCGTCTTCCCATGGAATCAAATCGACGGCCAAAGCAGTCCATTCGTGCAAATATTCGATGGCGTCGGCATTCCGGCGGCTGCAGGGATATTGAATGTCGTCGTCCTTACTGCCGCAGTGTCTGCACATAACAGCAGCCTTTACAGTAATGGACGGATGCTGCATTCCTTAGCCAAGCAAGGGAATGCACCGAGGTTCTTGGGCAGGGTCGGCAAACGTACCGGTGCCCCGGTGGCAGCGATTCTGGTGTCATCTGGGGTAGCAGCGATAGCTGTAATCATAAACTTCCTGTTTCCTGAAAAAGTATTCAGCTATCTGATGGCAATTGCGACCATAGCCGTTGTCATCAACTGGATCATGATTGTCATCATCCATCTAGCTTTCCGGAAACGAATCGGAAAGGAAGCAGCAAGTAAACTCTCTTTCAAACTGCCGCTTCACCCGATATCCAATTATCTTGTCTTGTTATTCCTGATTGCCGTAATCGTCATCATGGGATTCATCCCGGATTACCGTCTGGCACTGTTCATCTTGCCGATATGGGTGATCATTCTATCCGTCGGTTATAAGCTGAAACGAAAATGAAAAATGCGTATCCTGGAGGGGATACGCATTTTTATTTTAGATATGCTGCAGCAGACGGAAGCTGCCGTTGGATAGCTGTATGTTTACATCTGACTGAGCCGCGATTTGTGGATCATGGGTGACCATGATCACGCATTTGTTCTCTTGGTGGGCAAGGTCGATGAAGAGCTTCACGATTTCCTTGGATGTCTTGTCATCCAGGTTGCCTGTCGGTTCATCCGCTACGATCAAGTCCGTGTCACAGCAGAAAGCCCTGGTGATGGCCACGCGCTGCTGCTGTCCGCCGCTGAGTGTGAGCACACGCTGCTTTGCATGCTCCTCGGAGATACCGACCTTCGCCAGCATTTTTAGGATATAATCTTCTTGGTCACCCACTTTTTTCCCTGTAATAGCCATTGCGGATGCTATGTTTTGATAAGCTGTCATGTAAGGAATCAGATTATAAGACTGGAAGATGATCGAGACATAATCATGGCGGAATTTCCCGAGCCCCATTTTACGGATCGATTTCCCGTCATATTCGATGTCCCCTTCCCTAGGCTTGTCCAGCCCTCCTGCCAAAGACAGGAAGGTGGTCTTGCCCGATCCGGAGGTGCCGGTGATCGTATAGAATGTATTTTTATGAAAATCGATACTCACATTTTGGAATAAAGCATTTTCTTTGTCGGTGTACCAGTAGCCAACGTCTTTGAATGCCAATAATGGTGCTGTCATAAATACCCCTGCTTTCTATTCTTGTTTTGTCAAAATGCTTTTCGGCTGCAATCTTAGGATCGAAATGGATGGGATAAGAGCTGCAATGACAGCCACTGCCAATCCGATACCGCCTAGTATCAAGATATTTTCCCATGTTATGTTGATATTCAGGCTGCTGATTGCTTCACTCGGCTGGCTGAATGCATCAGAGACAGCTTGTCCCGGACCGCCGCCCATCGGACCGCCGCCACCGCCAGGTCCTTGCTGCATGGAGGAGGACGAAGTATCGGCGGATGCAGTCGTTTGCTGAACCAATAGCTGATTACCTAGTACGTTAGCAATCGGATTTCCAAAAAGGGAAGATAATCCAACTGCAACGATGGCGATGACCACGATTTCGGTAATGAACTGTCCTGCAAGCTTCCATTTCTTTTCTCCTATCGCCATCAGGACACCCATTTCATATTTACGTTCCCGAATGGAAAGCATGACGATCAACGCAAGAATGATAGCACCGGCAATCGTCACTAGATAGACGATGTTCTTTGCGAAGGAAGCAACATTTTCGATTGGTCCGACCATTTGCTGATAAAGGTCATCATTTGCATCCAGTTCATAAACATCGAAATCGACATCTGTTTTCTTGGCAGCGGCCAGGAATGCATCGATATTTTCTGCATCATCCATTTGGTAAGTCACGGATTCGACCGTATCCGTGTAGTCTTCGCCTTTAAGCGTGTTGGCTGCTGTATATGGCACATAGATCGTGTTGTACGGATTCAGGAAGGAGAAGTTCATTGCCTGGTCGCTTCCTGCAGAACTTGTTTCGTAAATACCGACGATTTCCAATTCCTGCGTGATATCTTCATCATTTGAGGAGCTGATGGTGATGGTGTCTCCGATAGCCAAATCATTTTCCTCAGCAAGTGTCTGCTCGATGACGGCAACGTCGCTGCCGGCATCTGCTTCTTCGATACCGCGGCCATCGACGATTTCTACTTCCCCATCGCTGAAGCTATCTGCTTCATCACTGGTCAGCGTACCGTTTACAGTAAGGTCAGCTTGCACCATGCCGCCCCGGCCTTGATCACCTCCAGGAGCCTGCGTATCTTCAGCTTCGCTGCTGTCGTCAGCAGACATGCTGCTTTCGATGATGTCGAAGTCTTCTGCATTGGCAGAAGCAGAAACGGTATAGTTGTAGCTTTTCACATGATCTAAAGCTGCGACGGACTCTGCATCATCCAGACTGATCGGCGTGCTGGTGAACTGCGGCGGACCGTCTGATTCACTTTGCTCGCTTTTTTGATTCTCCATGGCTGCTTCCCGGTCTACTTGAAGTGTGACGGATCCCCCCAGTTCCTGCCTTGCCAATTCACTGGATGCTTTGGCTGCCGATTGAATCGTAAGTCCCGATAGGACGAATACACATATGACGGTGAAGATCACCAGTTGCAATAAGGTCTTTCCTTTTTTTGCTTTCATACTCCAGAAAGCACGTTTCAAGAAATTCATCTTGCCATCTCCTTTACTTTTTCGGGGCATGCTATAATGCTTCTGTGCTTGTCCCCTTTGCCTAATTGACAGTATGGAGCCAGGTGCTGAAGTGCACTTGAAAGCTAGCTGAAGATTTGCTGAAAGTGAGGAAATTCAGGAATCTTCAGCTGGTTTTCAGCTAGTTGTTCCATAATAAAGAAAAAAGAAGAATGGATGACAGAATGGATAACATAAAAGTATTGGTCGTCGATGATGAACAGACAATCACACAGTTCCTGATGCTTGGATTGCAAAATGAAGGTTATATCGTAGAGAGTGCGGCTGATGGTATGCAAGCTATTGCCAAGGCAGAGCAGTTCGAGCCTCATATCGTCATATTGGATGTCATGATGCCGGGAATGGATGGGTTCGAAGTGTGCCGGATGCTGAAAAAGAAAGGCAGGAAGCTTTCTATCATTATGTTGACAGCACGAGATCAAGTGGATGATCGTGTCAAAGGATTGAATGGCGGAGCAGATGATTACTTGGTCAAACCATTCAGTTTTGAGGAATTGCTCGCCAGGATGCAGGCACGGCTCCGCAATCAATTTCCGGAACTGGGCGATTCCCTTGTGGCAGGCCCTTTACGAATCGATGATCGCCGTAAAGAAGTTTACTTGGAGGAAGAGCTGCTGCAGCTCTCTCCGACAGAGTATGAGCTATTGAAATATCTTGCGATGAATCAAGGAATTGTACTGAGCAAGGCACTTATCCTCGATAAGGTATGGGGATATGCATTTGGTGGAGAAGAAAACATTGTGGAAGTGTATATCCGTTCTCTGCGGGAAAAACTCCACGATAAAGATCGGCAGCTGATTCGCACAATCAGGGGAGCGGGCTATCGCCTGGATGTCAGATGAAGCGAATACGCAACTTAAAACCAAGAACATTGAACAAGCAGATCGTTGCTTTATCCTGTCTTATTCTTGCTATTATCCTGACAGTCGTCGGTATCCTGCAGTACTTCTTGATGAAAGATTTCCTGTATCAGAATGAAGCAGATGCCATGCAGTCACAGCTGCATTCGCTTCCGCCGGCACTGCTTGAACAAAATGATGCTATGCATCAGCCGTTTCTTTTCGATCGTTCTTTAGCCAGAATCGATACGTCCGGTACCTACACAGACATATCAGAGGAGAACGGACTCTCCAGTCCGCGCTTGAGCCAGGAAGAGCTTCGTAAGCATATGAATAGCAGGGATGATAAGTCCGCCCGGTACATCGTGATGGAGGACGAAGACGGGAAAGAGCAGCTCATTGTCATTGTAGCTGATCGACGGTTTGGTGATATAACAGGTTATTTGCAGGCTGGGACAGAGACGGCATCAATCAACGATGTCATCAAAGGGCAGCTGCAGGTATTTTTCCTGTTGGCCATTGTGGCATTGGGAGCGGGCATCCTGCTTTACACAAGCGTTATCAAAAAAGCACTCGATCCGCTGCACCGGATCATCCGGAGAGTAGAACGGACGAGTGCCGAGAATCTATCCGAGCGGATGGAAGAGGATTCCGACCAAATCGAAATCAAACGGCTTACGATTGCTTTCAATCAAATGGTAGAAAGGATCGATAACTCTTTCCAGTCAGAACGGGAAGCAAAAGAACAAATGCAGCAGTTCATTGCGGATGCGTCCCATGAACTGCGGACTCCGCTCACTTCCATTCATGGATTTTTGGAAGTGCTATTAAGAGGAGCTGCTAAGAATCCGAATCAGCTCTATCCGGCACTTGAAAGCATGCTCAAGGAATCGAAGCGGATCAAGAAACTGGTCGAGGATCTGCTTCTACTCACAAAGCTGGATCAGTCTGAGGATCTGCAGCTGCAGGATTTGGAGGTGAGTGTTGTACTGGAGGAAATGATGCCGCATTTTGATATGCTTGCCGGCAGCAGGAAAGTACAGCTTTCAGTGGATGAGCAACTGATGGTAGCTGCCGATAAGGACAAATTGAAACAAGTGTTATTGAATCTATTTTATAATGCAGTCCAGCATACAGATTCAGAGCATGGAGAAATCCATATAACGCTTGGGACAACAGAACATGATGCTGAGATCCTCGTAAAAGATAATGGAGCCGGTATACCAAAAGCGCATCTTCCGCATGTGTTCGACCGATTCTATCGAAGTGATAGTTCACGCGCACGCCAGCAAGGCGGCGCGGGTCTTGGTCTTTCCATCAGCCAGTCTATCGTCAAGGCGCATCATGGTACGATAAAAGTGGAGAGTGAAGAAGGCAAGGGTACTATCTTCCGAGTATTACTGCCAAAAAAAGAAGGAACCCGTAAATGAACGGGTTCCTTCTGTGCTGTTAATCTTAGCGGGAGATTTCAATCTTCCCTACTGTACCATCCGGACTGTCTTCTTTGACCTCAAACTCAAGTCCATACTCTGGGACGTTACGTCCAGCGTCAGGAAGGGCTTTATTCAAATAAGTTTTATCATCCTTGAACTTATCATAGCTCTTCGTGTGATTATCTTTCAGCGTCAAGCCATTCGTAGCACGATAATCGAGGAACATCTTCTCGGATTTATCTTTGCTGAAGGCTGCATCGTGAATTTGATAACGAGTGGAAGCTACTGATTCATCGCTCCAGTAAAGTCCCTTTTGATCGGCATCCACTACACCTAGGAAGCCTTCACCCGGATGTGTGCCAGTCCAGTTGTCATCATAAGAATTATCGACGTACCAGACTAGCAGACCAGTGTTGTAGCTCATCAAGCTGTCACCACGGCGGATATGGTCAAGGCCGATATCAACGCCATTATGCGTACGCCATTCCAGCAAGTAGTAGTGCTCGGAAAGGGAAACGCCTTTATCTTGCGCAAATCCAGCTAGCTCAAAACTACTGTCAGCTTCTGCATCGTCTGTCAGGACAGAGCTGCCATCAGCTGTCACTTGAATGTCATCCACGTAGAATCCAGCGTTGTTTACAGCGACATCCGTCCAATAATTCAAGGAAAGCTCGATTTCCTGGCCTGCGTAGGCACTCAAATCGAAAGTAGCATCCACCCAGCCCTCAGACGTCCCGGTAATACCATCCCCCGGATTCTGGTCGTTCGGGTTTTCTGTAGTCGTAATGCTGCCAGGAACAGTTTCCCCGTTCACTTTGACAGAAGCATAATCCCAATCTTGTTCGATATCATACCAAGTTTTGAATGTCAGTTCAGCAGAAGAAGCATTGGTCAAATCAACAGTCGCTGTCATGCTGTTATCAACATTATTGCCTTTACCGCCGAAGTAAGCATACGTGCCGCTAGCAGGCTTCGTTACTTCTGTTTCTTTATCCGGCAGGTTTACGCGAATTACATCGTTGTTTGTACCTTTTGTTACAGCTTCATCCAGCAGCAGTTCTACTTTATCTCCATCCAAATCCTCTGCATCGATCGTCGTACCGCTCAGCCAGTTGCCGCCATGTGCGTTTTGCAAGTATTCCTTCGCATAGGCACTGAATCCAGATGGCTCGGTCCCTGGCACATCACCAGCCCAGCTTCCGCTGGCCATGATGGACCAATAAGCAACAGCTTCCCCTTGGCCAGTGTAGTTCGTGTCGTATTCATCCGGCAAGCCTAGGTCATGACCGTATTCATGGGCGAATACCCCCATGGCTCCGTCTTCCGGTTCGATTGTGTAGTCATAAGCGGCAAGCTGTCCGTCGAAACGGTCACTTGCAGAGCTTCCGCCAGGCACTGCGACTAGTCCTCCCAGATTCCAGCGGTGGGACCAGATGGCATCGCCGCCAAGGCTTCCGCCGCCAGCTTCTTCACCGACACCTGCGTGAATGACCATCAAGTGGTCGATGATACCGTCTGGCTCATGGTAAACGCCATCGCCATCATAGTCATCGCGATCCCATTGATCGTATTCTCTCAAGTCGACATTAGGATCTTGTCCAGCTTTCGTTAGGGCTTCATACACCAATTCCCTTGCAGCTGTATCACTGCCGTCTGGAGCAGGATCGTTGGCACCATAGTAAGCTGCAGGATGGTCTGCTGTGTACCATCCGGCGATCTCCCCGTCAACAGTATAGCTGCCGCCGGATTGCGCTTCATAGTATTGCTTCATGGAAGTGAAGTCCTGGCCATCCGGGCCAGTATAGCCATCCTCACCGAAGATCATGTTCTGGAAGTGATCATGTGTATAATCCTCATACCACATATCCGTTTCTTCCGGTGTGATGGAGCTGTTTTTGTAATCAGGGAAGTCGATTGCCAAGACGAGCACTTTGTCTTCGCGTACTTCTCCTTCATACTTCTCTTCCTTCACATTATCGACTTTCCTGTCTTTTTTCTTATCCTTTCCTTTATCCTTGCCTTTCTTCAATGCTTCTTGCTTCTGGGAAGCACTTGCGGCATTGTCGGCATTGCCATTTGGTTTGTCGGTGTCACTTACTACATTTTCATCAATTGCGGCTTCCTCCAGCTCTTTTGGCAAAGGCTGTTTAGCTGCTTCGGCACTTTGTTCTTCCCGTTGCTTGAGATAGGCATTCAATGCTTCCTGAGCTTCCGCTTCGGTAGCATCCTGACTGATTTTGCCTTCTTCCTTGAGCATTTCAATCAATTTGTCCTCATTGGCGATGGCACTGTCGAAGGGTGCACCGCCCTGTGAAGCTTTCGGTGAGTACGTCACGGCTGGTGCTTTCTCGGTGGAAGCTTCGGCTTGTGCTTCCTGCGCTGGCGCGAATGATAATGTAAAAGTGCTGAATCCGATAACGGCAGCCATCGCAGAAGCCATCCATTTATTCTTCTTCAAGCAAGTCACTCTCCTTGTGCTAATAGTTTAAATAGTCGGAAAACAAAAGACGTATGTAGGTAAAGTTTTCCTTAGAAGGTAGTATAGCTACTAGTCTGCTAGATTTACAATGGTACTTTGGACGGGTGCGATGCTTGTATGCCTTAAGTTGATGCGATTTTTGGAAGATATCATTACATTATCCGACATGTTTTCCAATGAAGTTGGGAAATATCGTAGAGGAAATTCGCATAAAAATATAGAAACTTGGAGAATGGCAGGGGAAGTTGGGAAAGTGAAGCCGATTTGAAAATATGAAAAATGAGTGGATAGACCTATCCATTGAACTAGATTCAGAGAATCAATTACATAGATAAAGGGAGGGGATGATGTAATTCGGCCTTGGCATCGCCGCATTTAAGTTTTGGATCAATTCATCTTCCATATCTTTATCCTGCTTCGCAGTGACCATGATACAAGGAAAGGAAGCTGGAGGCTTCCCCTTGTCTAAGTATGCAGTATCTCTTCTTCATAATCCGCGGTGCCCGATTTCGCGTGCAGATACAATTCGAATGTACCTTCTTGGAAGAATAATGGAAAGGCAGTGCGGACGACATCCTGCATTGGCAGATTCATGGCTTCCGGCTTCTTGAACCAAGAGGGGTTGCCTTCTCTTGAGTCCGTCAGCAGTGTGCCGGAAAAGGAGTCCGTGACATAATAGAATATTAAATATCGGACATTCCGCTCCTCATTCACATAATGCTGGACACCTTTATACTCGAGATTCCAGACATCCAGCCCGGTCTCTTCCTTCACTTCCCGGATGGCGCTTGCAGTGAGGCTTTCCGGGAAATCGACTTTCCCGCCTGGCGGGATGAAGCCGTTGAAGTCGTCGTGCTGCCGGTCCAGCAGAAGTACTTGATCTCCCTTATGCACCATCACCATATTATAGATTTTGTGTTCGATCATTTCAGTAGCCTGTCTCGACAGAGGCATTCACGATATACATCATATCGTTCTTGTCATTTTTTTCCTCCAAATAGATGGCGCTGGATGTCAGCATGCCCCCATCGATCACTTCCACTGTCACAGTACCGTATGGAATGCGGGCCTTCACTTGCTCGATATCCAATTTGTCCTTGTCTGCAGGGACGGCCAAGCGGACATTCACCTTCATATTATGTAAGTCATTTTCAGGAAGGACACTTGTGATTCCTGGCATGGAATTCGTATGAATGGCGTTGACCACTGCCCGAACCGCTGCTTTCGTGACATCCTGACCGTGTACATCGACACCGAATCCGGTTTGGATGAACATGATTTTTTCCATATGATCACTCCTAGTTCGTTCTGATATAGTTACTGTATCATAGGAGGAACAAAGAATTCTATCAGCTATATCGGTCATTTTGGTAAACTGGACAAAAGGAAGGTGATATGCCCGTGAGTTATGTGGAAAATCTTCGTAAATACGTTGGCCATCAGCCTGTCATCCTGGTGGGGGCATTATGCCTGATTCTGGATGGAAAACAGCATATCCTGTTACAAAAGCGGGTGCATCCGCCTGAAACATGGGGTTTGCCCGGCGGACTGATGGAGCTGGGGGAATCAGCTGAACAAACCGCTGCCAGGGAAGTCCTCGAGGAAACGGGTCTGACGGTGGAGGATCTGCAGCTGGTCAATGTGTATTCCGGAAAAGATAATTTTGCCGTTGCAGCCAATGGTGATGAGTTTTACAATGTGACGATCGTGTATCGGACGGATCGGTTTAGTGGGGAGCTGATGCATGATGAAAAAGAATCCATGGAGCTGGCCTTTTTCCCTCTCGATGGACTTCCGGAAAAGATGATCGGGAGTCACCGCCGTTTTATCATGGATTTCAGTGAAAAGGAGTAGCTTGGCAGCTATTCCTTTTCTGTCCCGCTAACTAGAGCGAGGGGACGATTATACAGGAAACCTTCATATCTGCATTCGTTCCATGCTTCTGGCAGTAGACTGGCGTTCCGTCAAGGAGAAGGAAAGGTCAGCTGCTGTATACGGTGTTTGCGTCAGCTCCGCATGCATGCGGCGGAATGCCTCTGCCCCCATCTGCTTAAGGGGATTGCGTACATGCGTCAGCTCCATCAGGCCGGCTATATCGCTTTGATCGGATTCAAAGCCGACTAACCCCAGCTGATCAGGGACATGGATTCCCTTTGCTCGTGCTTGGGCTGCCATTCCGGCCGCAACATAATCGCTGGCATGGATAACCGCATCGGGCATCTCTTTGCCGGCTAATAGCTTCTGCAAAGCTTTGCGACCGTCATCGACTGTGAATGTCTCATCCAGGATCCATTCGGGATGGACGGGAAGGCTGTGCTTTTGCAAAATATCCTCGAATGCCTTCTTTCGTTCCAGGCTGTTTCTGCTTTCGGCTCTTCCTATTGTGCAGGCAATGCGGGTATAGCCTTTTTCTATCAAATGCTCCAGTCCGAGCTGGAACCCTTCATAATGATTCATATAGATGGATTGGATTTTTGGATGCTGCAGCGGTTCACAGGTCATGATGGGACCGTATTTCGTATAGGCGGCGACTTTTTCCCAGCCTATCCCGCAGCGCAGGATGATCAGTCCGTCAAGCTTCTTTTGACGCAGCATTTCCAATGCCTGTAATTCCTGATCCGGTTTCTCATTTGTTTGATACAGCAGGGTTTGATACTGGCAGGAGGTGCCGGCTTCGGCAATGCCTTGGACGATTTGCATGAAATAGTGACTGATGGATGGCGAAACGACGCCGATTGTATTCGTCCTGCCTTTCTTCAGCTGCACGGCATTGCTGTTCTGGATGTAATCCAGCTCATCGATGATTTGCTGGACCTTGCGCCGAGTATCTTCATGGACATGGGGATGGTGATTGAGGACGCGCGAAACAGTGCTGCGGGAAACGCCGGCCATCTGTGCGATCTGCTTGATATTACTCATGTGCATCACCTCTTTGGAAATCGCTTTCTTACCCTTATTTTAGCGGAAAACGAACGTTTTGTAAGCTCTGGACAGCCTCTTTGCAAATTACTTACGAATTTGTGCTTGACCTGGGATGCATTCCAGCATTTAAGCTGAGGTTGTAGATCTAAAACGTAACCATATAGGAGGCTTTAATCATGGGAAAATTGAAGATCGTGACAATCGGCGGCGGATCAAGCTACACACCGGAAATCGTGGAAGGGTTCATCAAACGCTATGACGAATTGCCAATCACGGAGCTTTGGCTCGTGGACGTAGAGGCAGGGAAAGAAAAGCTTGAGATTGTAGGGAATATGGCTAAGCGCATGGTGAAAAAAGCAGGTCTGCCGATCGATGTGCATTTGACATTGGATCGCCGGGAAGCTTTGAAGGATGCAGATTTCGTTACGACACAATTCCGTGTCGGCCTTTTGGATGCGCGGGCGAAGGACGAACGGATTCCATTGAAATATAATGTCATCGGCCAGGAAACAAACGGACCAGGCGGATTGTTCAAAGGACTGCGGACAATTCCGGTCATCCTGGACATCTGTAAGGACATGGAGGAGCTTTGCCCGAATGCATGGCTCGTCAACTTCACGAACCCAGCGGGTATGGTGACGGAAGCTGTCCTTCGTTATTCCAATATCAAAAATGTCGTCGGCTTGTGTAATGTGCCGATCAAGATGAAGATGGAAATCGCAGAGCTGCTCGGTGCGGATGCGGATCGTGTGCATGTTGACTTTGCGGGGCTGAATCATATGGTATTTGGCTTGAACGTCTACTTGGACGGGGACAACGTGACAGAGACAGTCTTGGATAAAATGACAAGTGATGATAATGAAATGACTATGGAAAATATCAAGTTCTTCAGCTGGGAGCCTGGCTTCATCAAAGGATTGAAAGCCATCCCTTGCCCGTATCACCGTTATTACTACCAAACATCCAAGATGCTTGAAGCAGAGCTCGAAGCAGCAGATGCGGAGGGTACACGTGCCGAGGTCGTTCAAGGCGTAGAGCGCGATTTGTTCGAGCTTTACAAGGATCCGAATCTGGCACATAAACCGGAGCAGCTTTCCAAGCGCGGCGGTGCCTACTACAGCGATGCTGCCTGCAGCTTGATCAACTCCATTTACAATGACAAGCGTGATATCCAGACTGTGAATACGATCAATAATGGTGCCATCCAAAGTATCCCGAATGATTCTGCCATCGAGATCAACTGTGTCATTACAAAAGATGGTCCGAAACCGATCGGCATCGGTGACCTGCCAGTACCAGTACGCGGACTTGTTCAGCAGATCAAATCCTTTGAACGTGTCGGTGCCGAAGCGGCTGTCACAGGTGATTACAACACTGCCTTGCTTGCGATGACGATCAACCCGCTTGTACCATCCGATGAGATTGCGAAGAAATTGGTCGATGACCTGTTGGAAGCACATAAGGAGCATCTGCCGCAGTTCTTCAATAAGATAGAAGCATAAGACTTGACCCGTTCCGTGCAAAAGTGAGCGCGAAACGGGTCTGTCTTTTTATGCGGAATTCCTCGGTACAAGATATCCTTTCCATAGTAAACGTTTGGGTGCATATGTATTGCCAGTCAGCTGCAAGTCTAATTGCTCAACAGTCTCTTGTGCCATAGCAGCAATGTCATTATCATAAGTGGTCAGCGGTGGATCGGTTATCTGGGAAATGGGGTGGTTATCGAACCCAGTAACGGCGCACTTTTCTGGTACGGAAATTCCGTGCTGCTTGGCAGCATGCAGGATACCAGCTGCAACGAAGTCACTCCCGGCAAATATGCCGTCTATCAGCGATTGATCATCGCGGAATAACTCGTTCCCCAAACGAATGCCATCCTCAATCGTCACCATTTCTTCTATTCGTTGCGCACCTTCTTGTACATTTTTCTCAGCCAAGGCTTTTAGAAAACCTTTATATCTAGCTTCTTGGGATGGAGAGATTTGGTCGAGGCAGAATAAAAGACGTTTCTTGCCTGTTTGCAGCATATGCATCGTCAATTTGTAGGCTGCATGCTCTTCGTCCAGACTGCATACGGTTGTATCGATTTCATATTTTTCATTGCAAATAAGTATAGGACCATTTTCTAGGCAATGGGTTAAAAGGGGAGCGTCCAGTGCTGATGATGTAGCGATTATGCCATCTAATTCACGGTGTTTGAGTTTGGCAAATACATCCAGTTCCCGCTTTTTATCACCGAATGTCTGAAAGATGACGGGTTTCCATCCTTTTGCTGCACAGGCATTCGATAAAGATTGGACGAGCGATGCGAAATAAGGATGATCGACTTGGGGTGTGATTATGCCTATGGCAGAGGTCTTGCGCTTACGAAATTGAACAGCCAGATTGTTCGGGGTGAACCCGGATTCCTCGATGGCAGAAAGGACCTTCTGCCGCTTTTGTTCAGACACATAAGGATGCCCATTCAATACGCGGGAGACAGTGCTCTTGGAAACACCGCATTGTCTTGCGATATCGTTGATGGTACGCATTCAACCAGCTCCTTGGACTTTAGATGTAGCTATATCATAGCATATCTATTTTTTTGTTGACTTGGGAACGTTCCCATCTTTTATGGTAGGCAAGGAGGTGTTTGCAGTGGATGCTAAAAGATGCTTTGCCAGTACCGATAGCACAAAATCGCTTATTTGTTTTGATTTTGATGAAACTTATTTTCCTCATGCATGCGAGGACGGACAGTTGGAGGATTTGCATGGAATGGAACTGTATCTCGATCGGATTGCCAGGCAGTATCATGTGAAGATAGCGTGGGTTACTGGCAGTGATTGTGCATCCCTGGCTGATAAAATGAAACGTGCGCACCTGACGTACATGCCCCATTTCATTGCAGCCAATCTGGGGACGGAACTGTACCAGATAACAGCTAGTGGGGAACGCAAGGAGATATATGCTTGGAAACGGTTTTTACCTGTCCAAGAAGAATTCAATGAACGCGTGGATGGTCTGATTGATAAGCTTTCCCTGGACGGGATAGCGTTGCAGCCGCAGACAATGCATGGACAGAGCATGTACAAAAAGAACTTCTATTACTTTCCTGATGGGGGTGATTTGACCGATGTGCTGCATAGAGTAAGACAGGCAGCTGCTGCAGCTGAGGTAGGACTGAATGTGAACGCGTGCAATCCACGGGCGGGGGATCCGGACGGCGCATATGATATTGATTTCATTCCACTAAATACCGGAAAACGGGCAGCTGTCCGGTTCTTGGCAAGTCACTGCATGGTGGAGCCTGCCCGGATCTATGCTTTTGGAGACAGTGGGAATGATCTCGAAATGCTGCAATATGCGGGAAATGGTTACCTTGTTGCTAATGCTACGGAGGAAGCAAAACAGAAGCATGGTCAGATGTGCGAGTCCCCTTATGCAGCCGGTATTCAATCAACACTGCAGCATTTCTTTTTGTAATGAGGGCTGCTGATATAGGGGATACTATCATGCAAAGCTTTGCCTTGAATGCAATGGGGAGTATGGAGTCATCAGCTATTCTGCGTCCTAAAGTGGAGTGTCACTTTAGGACGCATTTCCATACCAAGGGATTTTTTAAGTCAAGATGATGGATGCTCGTGTTGTTCCCGTTTCGCAGCATATATAGCGCATAACCGACTAATCGGTATCGCTAGGTAAAACCATTTCATGTGCCCATCCAGAACGAGTTCATAAATAATTTCAACTGCTGTTAAGATTCCTATTACTTAATGAAAAATCAACCATTTTCTCATCCTTGAACACATCTGGCTGAAACATATCCTTTTAAGCACTATATCACCAAATAATACAAGATTGCCAAAGCGATCTTTTTTCGATTTTCCTCTCCATCCAAAAATTACAGCTACTATAACAGCTGCAAATCGGGTAATCTAAAATAAGAACATTTGTTCCCTTTTGGAGGTGGAGAAGATGGATTACAGCGGATTTCAGCAGCATGAGGTACTTTGTGTGGATATGCGCAGTTTTTATGCCAGTGTGGAATGTGTCAAACGCGGTCTCGATCCGATGACGGCGTTGCTTGCAGTGGTCGGGGATACGAAGCGGCCGGGAAGCATTGTGCTGGCTGCCAGTCCGGCATTGAAGAAGAAGCATGGCGTCAGCAATGTCAGCCGATATTTCGAATTGCCGGAGGATCCGGAAATCGTGATTGCGCAAGCACATATGAAGGATTATCTGGAGGTTTCGGTGGCGATTACCGAGCTCGTGCATGAGTATGTCCCGATGGAAGCAATCCATGTCTATTCGATCGATGAATTTTGGGTGACGCTTGATGGTACGGAAAAGCTGCATGGAACCGCGCGAGAGACAGCGGCCAAGCTGCAGGCAGATATCCTGGAGCAATTCGGGGTCACGGCGGCAATTGGAATCGGGGACAATAAGTTTCTCGCCAAGGTCGTGATGGATATCCATGCAAAGAAACAGACTTCTGGCATCGCTATTTGCCGCTATCAGGATGTCCCGCGTTTATTATGGCCCGTTCCCATACAGGATATTTGGGGAATCGGACGCCGGATGCAGCGGAACTTGAATCGGATGGGGATTGTCACGCTCGGACATCTGGCGCATGCTTCACTCGATCATCTCAAAAAACGATACGGTGTGATGGGGGAGCAGTTATATTGGCATGCATGGGGAATCGATGAGAGCGAGGTACTGGGGGATTTCGTCAAACAGGAGCAGAAAAGCTACGGACATGGCATTACCCTGCTGCGTAATTATCGGGGGGAAGAAATCCCGACCATCATCCTGGAGCTGTGTGAGGAAGCCTGCAGACGGGCGAGGCGGGATAGGAAGGAAGGCAATACGGTTCATTTGTCCATTGGATATGCGAGTCAGCATGGCGGAGGATTCAGCCGCTCCCGTTCCTTCACGAGTCCCTCCAATCTGACGACGGATATGTATAAGCTGTGCCTGGAATTATTTCATGAGCATTACCAAAAAGGCTATGAAGTCAGGAGGGTGTCTGTCTCCCTGACCAATTTATACGATGAAGAAGCGACACAGCTCAGCTTATTCGAGGACAAAAGCAAGCAAAAGGATCTGAGCCGGGCGATGGATGAAATCCGTGCACGTTTCGGGACTGCTGCGATACTGCGTGCCAGCAGCTATACAGCTGCTGGCATGACGATAGAGCGCAGTACGAAAATCGGAGGCCACCAGGCCTGATTCATGCTGCTGCCGTCTGCTGGAACAGCCGGCGCAGCTTTGGTACATACATGATAAGAAAGACGGAACGTCCAAGGCTGAACAGGAGGAAAGCAATCCACAGGCCATGGTTGCCGAGCGGCTGCAGCGCATAAAGTGCCGCCAAATACAGCAGGGCAGCAAGAATCATGGAGTTGCGGACAAAGCGCACTTCCGTCACACCCGTAAACACACCATAATAGACAAGTCCGAGACTAGCCACAATTGGGAACAGGGCAAGCCAGTTGGCATAGGATGCGGTCAGCGCAATGATATGCTGCTGATCGGAGAATAGCGGATAAATCCACCTTTGACCAGCAAGGAAGAGAAGTGCCAATGCCACCGCGATACCGAGCCCCCATTGCAGGGATAGACGCAGTGACTGGGAGAAAAGTTTTTCATTGCGCTCCCCGAGTGCGCGGCCGGCGACAATGCTTGAAGCATTAGCGAACCCGTCAAAGAAATATGCCATCATATAGTGGATCTGGATCAAGATTGCATTGGCTGCCAGCACATCTTCTCCCAATTCAGCCCCTTTTGCAGTAAATAAATTAAAGACAACGAGCAGGCATATTGTCCGAATGAACAAATCACGATTGACCTTCATCATGTGCCACATAGGCTTGGGATCCACAGCCCGGCGCAAAGCTTGGACAAATGGATGCTTCCAGATGCTGCGGGCGTATCTGCGCAGCAGCAAAAAGCCAAACAGGCAGGAGAAAATCTCGGCAATCAGCGTGGAAGCTCCCACGCCTGCCACTCCCCAATCCCACACATGGACAGACAGAATGCAAAGGATGATATTGAGCACATTCGTGCAGATTTGCAGGATAAGCGTTGCTTTGATATACGACATCCCAATCAGCCAGCCGAGGATGACATAGTTGGCAAGCGCGAATGGTGCACCCCAAATCCGGATGGAAAAATAAGCCGAAGCACTGCTATTGACTGCATCGCTCGCTCCGAGGAAGGAGAGGGAGTAGTGCAGAATCGGCTGCTGGATGAGAACAAACAGCAAACCTACAGCAAACGCAACCACAGAAGGCCGCAGTAATGCCATGACATGCTCTTCTGTATCCAGACTGGCGGATGCCTGGGCAGCGAAGCCGGAGGTGCTGACCCGGAGGAATCCGAACAGCCAGTACATGGTATTGAAGATGATAGTGCCGATAGCGACCCCGCCAATATAGGAAGCATCGGAAAGCTGGCCGACGACCGCTGTATCGACAACGCCGAGCAAAGGTGTCGTGATTGTCGATAATGTCAGCGGAAGGGCAAGTGCTAAATAGTTTTTATGCTGCATACGCTCACCTTAAATAGTAGTAATTACGAATAATATACCGCACCTATCAAAAGAAGTAAATGCTTATCAATCCGGGAATTCACCATAGAAAAAAGCCGTATTCCGATTCGGAATACGGCTTTTTTTATTAATGATGGTGGTGACCGCCGCTATCATGCTGTTTTTTCTGTTCTTGCTCTTGTTTTATCTTCTCGATTTCTTCTTCCGTCAATTCGCCGACTCTGATTTGCTTCGTCGGCATCAGATGGATATTACCGACCCTTACGTCTGCTTTTATAAAGTAGACTCCATCTGACGGGAAGTTATATTCGAGATGGTATGTTCCGTCGGCGTCCAGTGATGCCGGAATTTCGTCGGCATCTGCTTTGTTATCGTCTTTCCAGATAAGGAAATGGACTTCCGCTTCCTGTTCGAGTGCTTGTCCATCTTGTGTGAGCTTTACATCGATTTGCGGAGCAGAATCAGCTTCGATGGATGAAGGAGCCTCAATGTTCACATTCACTTCTTCCCGTTTGGCATAGTGATCAGCCGCTTCGGGATCGGCAGAGCATGCAGCAAGCAGGAAGAGCGTCAGTAACCATGGTATATATGCAAGTCGTCGCATCTGCTTTTCCCCTTTCTTATGCATTGAAGAACCTCTTCAGTGCCGGTACACGCGGGATGACAAATCGGTCGAACAGCCACACGAATATGAGCGAGATACCGACGAGCGGGAAGATGATGCCAAGGATGATGATCAGCACGATGACACCTTTCATGACTTTGTCAGGTGGTGCTTTCGGAGAGCCCAGCTTCCCTTCTGGTTTCCGGGAGAGCCATAATAGGAATCCGCTCACAGCGATACCGATGATCCCGATACAGACAAGGACACCGATGATCTGGTTCCAGATGCCGAATTCCGTTCCTTTGTGGATGGTGATCCCGTAAGCAATGATTTTCCCGAGCGTATGATAATTATCGTAGCGGTAATCTGCCAGGACAGCGCCTGTATACTGATCGATATGCATCGTCACTTCATCACGAGCATGCGGTGGAAAAGCAGATAAAGTGAATACACCATCCTGTGTTTGCGGAATCATGATGGTATATCCGGGCTTCACGCCTTCCTCTTCTGCTATCGACACGACATCGTCGACGGACAGCTGCGTGTATTGCTGATTGGTGGAAACAGGGACAGGCAAATTCTCTGCCGACCAAGGTACGTCTGCGATTTCTTTTGTTTTGACATCGGATGCAGGAGCATCCCCTACCCAAACAGAAGGCGGATAACCGATGCCGGCATTTGTAGTGAGCGCTTGGAAATTGTTACCCCACAATCCTGACCAAGGCAATCCCGTCATGATCAAAAAGAGCAGACCTAAAGAAATCCAGAATGCAGGGACGACGTGTAAATCGCGTGCCCGCAGCTTTTTCCCTTTGTTCAGGCGAGGAACCAAGACCCCGCGGATTTTAGATTTTCCTTTCATCTTCGGCCAGCCCAGATAGACGCCGGTAATGATCAAAATCAGTGCCCAGCAAGCGGCCCACTCGACGATGCGATCCCCGACAGTGCCCATGAGGAGCTCACCATGGATCTTCTCGATTACATTGACAAGTTTGTATGAATCCTCCAATTTACCGAGTATGACATTCGTATATGGATCGACATAAACGGTATATGCTTTGCCATCTTCTGAGATTCCTACCTCTGCTGAACGATCAGGACTGTCACTTGGGCGGTAAGAAGTCACTGCTGCATCAGGATAGATCGTTTCCACCGTATGGATTTGCTCGGATGGGTCCGTGGCATTTGCTTGCGGTGTGACTTCATAATAGTCCTGATAAAGAGCTGCTTCGATTTGGGGCTTGAAGAGATAAATGCCTCCTGTGCCAGCCAGGATGATGAGGAATGGCATGATGATAAGACCGGCATAGAAATGCCAGCGCCAAACCGACTGGTAAAGGGACCGGCGTTTTTGTTTCTTCTTCGAAACCGATGGGTCCTTTTTTGCCTCCATATGGATAACTCCTTTTCTTCTATAGTAAAAGTATGATTATTTTCAAGTAAGACAAGGTTAAGCTTATGGGATTTCACGCTTTTATACAAGTAGGGGGAAAGAGGATTTTATGACCATTCTTTGAACTAGATCGATAATAATATATGAAGCGCTTACAATGTGTTGGCCATAGGAATGAAACGCAGGCGGGGCGGGCTTTGGGGCCGTCACATTCCTTGACATGGGGTCCTATAGTGTTAGGATAGATAACTGTTAACAAAGAACGAAATATTCAAATAAAAGGAGCGATTAGGTATCTTAATTAACAAACGGATTATGTATGTAGGAGCAGGATCGATGGCAGAGGGAATGATTGCCGGTATGCAGGCTTCGGATCGTTTGCAAAACGAGCAGATTCATGTGACGAACCGATCGAATGCAAAGCGTTTGCTGGAGCTGGAGGATCGTTATGGCATTACCGCAATTCCTCGGGAAAAGGTGGATTGGCATAGTATGGATGTGATAATACTTGCGATGAAACCAAAGGATATGACCGCTGCATTGATCGATTTGCAAGAGAAGGTTCAAAAAGGACAGCTGATATTATCGGTAGCTGCAGGTATCCAGAATGAACAGATCGAGCATTATCTGCCAGACAATCAACCCGTTGTTCGTATTATGCCTAACACATCCAGCACCATTGGTGAGTCTGCCACTGCCATTGCACCAGGGAAGCATATTTCCGCAGACCAGCTCGCATTGGTCAAGGAGCTGGTTCGGACATTCGGCGAAGCGTTTGTGATCGATGAAGAGCAAATGGATGTTTTCACTGGTATGGCTGGCAGCGGACCTGCCTATTTTTATAAGCTGTTGGAGCACTTTGAGGAAACCGGCGTTGCCGCAGGATTCGATCGGGAAACAGCAAGGAAAATCGGAACCCGGACCATGCTTGGTGCGGCCAGGATGCTTTTGGAAACGACAGAAGGGCCAAGCGTTCTGAGGAAGAAAGTGACTTCCCCGAATGGAACGACTGCAGCTGGCCTGAAAGCACTGAATGAGGCGGGAGCCGGGGAAGCGATGGCCGAAGCCATTCTATCAGCAGCCGCTCGATCGAATGAAATCAGCGAGGAGCTCAAAAAACAACTGCTGGCACGCTGACATGCAAAAGGGAAAAATAAAAACTGGAGGATGTTATCATTTCTAAACAAGCAATGGAACCGAAGCGGATAGTCGTCAAAATCGGAAGCAGTTCATTGACCAGCCTGCACGGGGAAATCAGCAGGAAGAAGCTGGAGAAACTAGTGGAGCAGCTTGTGAAACTGAAGGACAATGGCTATGAGGTGCTGCTTGTTTCATCTGGAGCAGTTGCAGCTGGCTATCGTAAGCTGGGTTTTCTGGAAAGACCGCAATTATTGCCGGAAAAACAAGCAGCTGCATCGATCGGTCAAGGCTTGCTGATGGAAGCTTATTCGGATTTATTTTTGTCCCATGGCTATGTGGCTTCACAGATTTTGATTACGCGAGGCGACTTCTTGGATGAAACCCGGTATAATAATGTCAGAAATACGATAAATGTTTTAGTTGATCGCGGTATCATCCCGATCATAAATGAAAATGATACCGTTACAGTCGACAGGCTGCGCTTTGGGGACAATGACACACTTTCGGCCAAGGTTGCCGGTTTGGTCGGCGCGGATTTTTTGGCGGTTTTGTCCGATGTTGATGGACTGTATACCGATAATCCAGTCAAGAATCCGGAAGCAGCGCGCCTCGATCGCGTGAAAGCCATCACACCCGAGATCGAGGCGGCTGCAGGCGATGCAGGAAGTGCAGTCGGAACCGGCGGCATGAAGTCGAAGCTGGATGCATTCAAGATAGCGATGGCATCGGGTATCAAAGGTTTCCTTGGCGATGCAACAGAAGAGGATATCATTTACCGTTCGGTATTGGGTCAGGCTGGAGGCACGTATTTTGAAGCTGATCAAGATACGGATTACTTGAATCGCAAGAAACAGTGGATTGCCTTCAATTCTGGTCCCGAGGGCGAAATTATCATAAAGCATACTGACGAAGTGCCGGATTCGATAGAATTTGCCGATATCACTTCGATCAAGGGCAATTTCAAAAAGGGCGATGTCGTACGGATTCAGGACGAAACAGGAGCGAGAATCGGACTTGGCATCGTAAATCAAGCTGCGTCTGAGCTTTGGCAAGCGTTGACTAGTCCGGTACGAAATAGGAAAGAAGTAATCGTCGACCAGGAAGCATTTGTTTGTGAGCTGGAGCACACTGTACCAATTCGATGACAGGAGGAGGAAAAACGTGGAGCATATAAGAGAGGCAGTAACAGTCGAGGAGCAAGCCATTGCAGCAAAAGCAGGAGCTAAAAAGCTCGCACTTTTGACAACGGCAGAAAAAAATGAAGCACTGCTTGCAGTGGCAGAGTATTTGGAGAAAGAATATGAAGCGATACTTGCGGCGAATGAGGAGGATATGAAGGCTGGGGAAGAAAAAGGCTTCGATGCAGCATTCCTGGACCGTTTAAAGTTGACTCGCGGACGCATCGAGGACTTTGCGAATGGCCTGAAGGAAGTTGTTGAGCTGAAGGATCCGACAGGACAGGTAGTCAGTGAATGGACATTGGAAAACGGATTGCATGTCAGCCGTATCACCGTTCCGCTTGGAGTCATCGGCATGATCTATGAAGCTCGTCCAAATGTAACGGCAGATGCCACGGGTCTTGCCCTTAAGTCGGGTAATGCAATCGTCTTGAAGGGCGGATCATCAGCCATTCATACGAATACAGCAATCGTGGAGGTCATCAAGAA
Organism: Terribacillus sp. 7520-G; assembly: GCF_002271665.1. Lineage (NCBI taxonomy): Bacteria > Bacillati > Bacillota > Bacilli > Caryophanales > Bacillaceae > Terribacillus > Terribacillus sp. 7520-G. The sequence continues at coordinate 91,363 of NZ_NQFP01000023.1, forward strand.
AGCACTGCAGGATACGAAAGTACCTGCCGAGGCGGTCCAGCTCATCCAATCGACTGATCGGAAAGAGACGGCGAAGCTCTTTACGATGAAGGAGCATATCGATGTACTGATCCCTCGCGGCGGGGCCTCACTCATCCAAGCCGTTGTTGATTCTGCGACAGTACCAGTGCTTGAAACAGGTGTGGGCAATTGCCATATGTATATCGATAAAACTGCTAAGGTTGATATGGCAATCCGTACATTCTTGAATGCCAAGACCGATCGTCCGGCTGTTTGCAATGCGTTGGAGACATTGATCATCCATCGCGAATGGCTGGATGCAAATAAAGATGCATTAGTGCAGGCATTGCGCGACCATGGCATACAGGCACATGGGGATGAGACAGCTGTGCAGCAGCTGCCTGGCTGCACCCCTGCAGCAGAAGAGGATTGGGCGAATGAATACCTTAGTCTGGATGTAGCAGTACGCGTCGTCGATTCAGTGGAAGAAGCCATCGACCATATCGACCGCTATGGGACAAAGCACTCGGAGGCAATCATTTCCGAAGATGATGAAGCAGTCGGCAAATTCATGAAGGCAGTCGATGCAGCAGCACTTTATCATAATGCATCAACGCGGTTCACAGATGGTCATGCTCTTGGATTCGGAGCGGAAATCGGTATCTCCACCCAGAAACTTCATGCACGCGGACCGATGGGGCTGCCGGCACTGACCACTTATAAATACATGATGAAAGGCCAAGGCCAAACGAGATAAGAAAAGCTCATCCATCCGGATGAGCTTTTCACTTTAAATGTACTTCTGCTTTATTTGAGGCAAAGCTGCGGGATTCCCGCAGCTTATTTATTTTTTCTATGGAATCGATGGTCATTTCTTATTGCATCTATTTCCAATTTTGTTATAGTTGATTATGATAATCATTATCAATTATAAGCGATCTTTGGTTCTGATCAGACTGAAGGAAAAAGGAGAAGAGCAAAATGAAGTGGAAAACGATATCCGGTATTGGACTTGCGGCAGCCATGAGCTTTTCCTTGGCGGCTTGCGGGAATGGGGAAGATACTGCCTCTGGTGAGGCATCTGAGAGTAAAGAACAGCAGATTACATATTTGGATAAGGAATATACGCTGCCTGCCGAGACGGATACAATCGTGGCAGCAAGTCTTGAATCAATGGAGGATGCAGCCGTCTTAGGAGTGAAACCCGCCGGAGCCCTATCTGTAGGCGGTGAAACACCAGCATATCTGGAGGAAGATTTGTCAGGTGTAGAACTGATTGGCGAGAAGATGCAGCCGAATTATGAAACGATCCTCTCCCTTGGACCAGACGTGATCCTGGGCTCCTCGAAATTTCCGGAAGATGTGAGCAAATCCTTGAATGATATTGCTGCAACGATTCCATATTCCCATATTTCTGAAAATTGGGAAGCGAACCTGGAGCTGATGGGCTCTCTGACAGGAAAAGAGGAAGAGGCAGACCAAATCATAGCAGATTATAAGGAAGACGCAGAATCGGCTAAGGCCGAATTAGGAGAGAAGCTACAAGATAAGCAAGTTCTTGTTGTACGTATCCGGGCAGGCAGCCTCTATGTTTATCCTCGGAACGTTTATCTGAATCCGGTATTATACGATGATTTAGGTTTGTCAGTACCTGAAGTGGTCAAAGAAGCAAAGGCACAGGCTGAAATATCCCTTGAAAAATTGGCCGAAGTGAATCCCGACTATCTGTTCCTCCAATTCGAAGCGACTGAAAATCCGGAGAATGCCAGTGCTTTGGATGATTTGCAAGCCAATGAAATATTTAAATCGATCAATGCAGCCAAGGAAGATCATGTATTCGTAAACTCGATTGATCCGCTTGCCCAAGGAGGGACAGCATGGAGTAAAACGGAATTCCTGAAAGTAGCAACCGAGAAGCTGGCTGAGTAAGCATGTATCCAGGTACGAAAAATAGAATTGCTTTGTTAGTATTGCTGACGGCGCCGTTGACGGGCACTCTGGTTATGTTGATTTCTGTATTGTATGGAGTTAAGGATATGCCAGTCACTACGATTTGGGACGCAATTTTCCATTATGATGCGCAAAATGTGGACCATGCCATCCTTTTGACTGCCAGATTGCCAAGGGCGCTGGCAGCGTTGCTGGTCGGTGCATTCCTGGCCATAGCCGGGGCGATTATGCAGGGAATCACGAGGAATTATCTTGCCTCTCCATCCATTATGGGTGTCAATGATGGATCGGCATTGGTGATTACTATGTGCATGGTATTGGTTCCCGGTTTATCCGATCATATGATGATTCTATATTCCATGGCAGGATCGGCACTCGGCGCCGGCATCGTATTTGGTTTTGCATCGCTGCTGAAAAACGGAATGGCACCTGTCCAGCTGGCGATAATCGGGACAGTTATCGGCACCTTCTTGAGCGGCTTGGCTGCAGCATTTGCATCCTACTACCAGGTGTCACAGCATGTCAGCATTTGGTATAACGCAAGAATGGATGGTGTGGATGTCCATATGCTCAAGTTGGCTGTACCGATTGGTCTGGTTGGTTTGGTTTTGGCCATGTCCGTTTCCAAGTCGGTCACAGTCATGGCATTGGGAGAAGAGGTTGCAGCCGGATTGGGCCAGAAGACAGTTTATATCAGACTGATCAGTATGCTCAGTGTTGTCTGCCTGACTGGTACGGCTGTCGCCCTTGTTGGAAAAATCGCCTTTGTCGGGCTGGTTGTACCCCATATCACGCGCTTTTTGATCGGTGTCGATTATCGGCTGCTCATTCCATGCTCTGCGGTCATCGGCGGGATATTTCTTTGCTTGTCGGATGTGGTCAGCCGCTTTATCAATGCGCCGTTCGAGACGCCGATTGGTGTCGTGACTGCCTTTATCGGCGTTCCGTTCTTCCTCTGTCTCATCTGGAGAAAGGGAGGGAAACAATATGCAGCTTAGAATCGGATCGAAGCTGATGCTCAGCGGACTCATCCTTACCGTGCTGCTCCTGTTCTTCATCTACCTGCATCTCACAAGCGGAAGCTATGCGATGAGTCTCGGGGAAATTTTACGGACCCTTTTTGGATGGAATGATGATCGCAAGCTTGAACTGGTCATTTTTCAGTTCCGTCTGCCTCGGATCATCATCGGAGCGCTTGTGGGTGCAGGTCTTGGCATCGCCGGGTCTGTCATGCAAGGCATCACACGCAATGGTCTGGCGGATCCGGGAATACTTGGCATCAATGCCGGAGCCGGGACTGCTATCGTCATATATATCTTCTTCTTCCAAGGGATGATCCAATCAGAGTCGATCGGCGGCTGGCTGGCTGTGCTGATGATGCCGATATTCGGCTTTGCCGGCGGTCTGCTGGTGGCGCTGCTCATATTCGCTTTCTCTTGGCGGCAAGGTACGCTGGATATGCAGCGCCTCATCCTGACCGGTATTGCTTTGGGAACAGGGTTTGGTGCGCTTTCTTTGTACATATCATTGAAGATGAACGCCAATGATTTTGAAATGGCCGCCGTTTGGTCCACAGGAAGCATCTATAATGCGAACTGGATTTATATTTATGCCATGCTGCCATGGATCATCATCCTTGGCGCCGTGCTCTATCGGAAATCATATCTGCTCAATTATTTTCAGCTGAGTGAAGACTCGGTCCGGAGTCTCGGTATCCGCAACGAGCGTGAAAAGGCGATCATGCTGCTGGCCAGCATCGGTTTGGTGAGTGCCTGTGTATCCGTCTCCGGCGGGATTGCCTTTGTCGGCTTGATTGCACCGCATATCAGCAGGCGTCTTGTGGGGAATGATTATCGCAGCAATATGCCAATCAGTGCGCTGACTGGCATGGTACTGCTCGTTTTTTCGGATTATATCGCGAAAACGGTCTTCGCCCCTGCTGAATTGGCAGTAGGAATTGTCGTTTCGATCATTGGTGTACCTTATTTCTTATATTTACTGATGAAAGCGAACTAAGGAGGATGAATGATGATAGAAGAATGGATACTTCCTGGTAAGGAATCGGAAGTGCGGTATCGCGTCCAAATATACATTCCGGAACAATCCCCGCCGCCAGAGGGATTTCCTGTCATTTATGTATTGGATGGGCATATGTATTTCGGATATGGTGCCGATGTGATACGCAATCAATCTTTTAATGCATCAAAAACAGGAATCGAGCCTGCAATCATTGTAGGAATAGCATTAGAGGCGGAAGATGCCATCATCAGGGAGCGGCGGTTTTATGATTTCACACCACCAGCTGCAGTCTATAAGTACCCAGACAGGTTTAAAGGTGTGACGATTGATAAGCATGGGGGAGCGGATATTTTCCTTGATTGGATCATCGGGGAGCTGCAGCCCAAAGTCGTGGAAAGCTATCCTGTACAGTCCGACAAGCAGTGCTTATATGGACATTCCCTGGGCGGATTGTTTACTCTGTACAGCATGTTCAAACGTCCGGAAGCCTTCCAGTGCTATTTGGCAATCAGCCCATCCATCTGGTGGAATGAGAAGCATATTTATTCGTTTGTAAATGACGTCAAAGAGTCGAAATTATTCATGGGTGTAGGAAAAGAAGAAGGTTTTATGGTCGAAGATGCCACAGCGTTCTATCATTCGTTGCCAAGCGGCTTGGAAGAGAGGGCGTCCTGCTATGTAGCAGAAGGTGAAAACCATGCATCAGTCGTTCCGACGACGATGAGTCGTGCATTTCGTTATTTCTTCCAGTGATCCGGTTTTTTTGTTTCCTGCTCGATATCTGCTAAAATGAGAGGAAGCGATCAAAACGGAGGGATGTCCACATGCAAGCCTTTATCCGGAATGACCAATATAACAATATTAAAGAACAGGTGCAGCAGCTTGTGAATAGCTCTGCTGCTGTCAAAGATATAGACGTGATTTACGGACTCCGCTCACTGGCAGAAAAGAAGATCAAAAACAGATTCGAGGAGCTTTCGGAAGAAGAAGCAGAAATGCTCGGAAGAATAAGGGATGTGCAGGATGAAATCGATGCAGAGCTTTTTCTGGCGCAGCTGCGTCCATCCATCAAAGCCTTCCCTGCTTTGACAGAGGAGCAGCTTAGGAAGCTGTTTCCGAAAGTGAAGCATCTCCATCTGCCAAAGCTGAATGATGTAGATTGGGAGAAGACATCTTATCTTGGCTGGAATGATAACGGCCAGCAGGCGAAATATATGGTTGCCCCGCATCAAGAAGGAATGATAGCTGCTCGCGGTACATTTACGCCATCCTCCCAGCCCGGTATCTGCACGATTTGCAACAAGCTGGAAAGCGTGGGGTTATTCATGGCAGGACCAATCGGCCGCGGTCAAGGAACCTATGTGAAGCGAGGAAATTATATTTGCAGGGACAGTGCCAAGTGCAACAGGAACTTAACTGACATCAACCGGTTCTATGACTTCATATCCCATCTGCATGCCTCATGAAGAAACAAGGAGCACTCGCCATTCAGACGTGTGCTCCTTGTTTTAGTTTGCAGGCAGATCAAATGTGATATCTGCTGCCAGCAAGTCTTCTTCTTCTGTATCCGTGATACTGGATATACGAAGGGAGAAATCATCTTCCTCTTTGTAATCCGCTTGATCCATCAGGAAGACGACATATTTGGTGGAAGTCTGGCCAGGTTCGATTTCCCCGGAATCCGCTTCCAGTACATTATGGTTCAGAATCCGGTAAGTCGAGGTTTCAAGGAAGGCACCCATATCTTTCAAAGGCACTGGTTCCTCCCCATCATTCTTCACTTCCAGCATTGCTGTCGCAGCAACGATCTTTTCCGGGTCCTTGAAGCCGGTAAAGGATTCCTCATAGGAATCTGCCGGTTTCAGCTTTGTATATTGAATCCCTTTGAGGGTCACTTCCAGGTTATCATCAGTTTCGGACTGATCAAAGTTCTGTTCAGACAGCATTTCCTTTTCCGCAACCGAATCTTTTGTCAGGCGGTCCGGGAAAAAGGGATTGTCGGCTGATACAGTGTCCGTCAATTCGGCAGACAATGCATCTGTATCCTCGTTTCCTTCTGCGGCTGCGTCCGCTGCAGGCGTTTTTGGCTCATCAGCTGCTTTATCATCATTACTGCAGGCAGATAAAGCCAATGCGATGGCACACAGCAAGAGTGCAACTGGAATACGGAACAGTTTCATATACTTCTTTCATCCTCTCTTTTAACAAGGTCGTCTTGTGAAAAAATAAACAAATTAAGACATAAATATCATACCGTAACCCTATATGGAATGAAATGAAAAGTGTCTAAATTCCTAGAAGAAAGTCTAGGCAAGGCTGGAAAAATTGGAGATGGGAGGTATCATTCTCTTTATATAGCTGGTAATATGTAGGAGAGTGAGTGAGATTTCTTAACAGCAGGAAAGAGATGAATTTGCAGTATTTTTTTATTGCATATTTTCAGAAGTGCGATATATATTTAGAAAGTATGAATCAGGATTGGAAGCAAGTATATTAAGTGAGGAGAAGCGGAGAATGGGGCAGAAAAGGGATCTGAAGGAATTGTCCACGTACCTAGATGAAGATGAACGGATTTTTCTCTATGTACAAAGTAAGCTTAATGAGAGGACTGGTATCCTTGGCGTCACACAAAACCGAATCCTGTTTACGCACAAACCGCTGATCAAGCCAAGCTATCTGGATACAACCAGCTATGACAGTATCGATTATGTCCTTTATACTGAGGGAACAGGAGAGGGCGAATTATCCATTCATTTAAATAATGGAGATATTAAGTATATAACAAGCCATCGTCTGATTCATCTGAAGGGTGTAAGTGATATAGTCAGAATGTTCGTTAATAATCATCAGCGGGATCTCTTGTACCGGAATACGTTCAACCGCAAGCAATTATTGGAGTAGATAGACGCAATTATTTGCACGAGTGGATTGCAAGTATAGAGCCGACAGGAAGCCTGGATATCAAAAATAGGGACGCCATCTTTCAGTTTTTACAGGATATGAACAAATTGGGAAGACAATTATCGTAATTACACATGATTGGGAATTAGTAAGGGCATCATCAGCTCAGCTTGAAATCTGACATCAAATGCATCCTATCAAGATTTATTATATTTCCATCTATAAAATTGTTTTTATACAGAGTCCATTGTCCAATCAGCAGACAATGGACTTATTTTTTTGAACAATGCCCGATATTGCGGAGGGAAATAGGAACCATTTGTAGAATGTTTGCAGAAGGATAAGTTTTGTTCGGAATCCAGGCTGAGATAAGCCTATAAGAGAATCTGTATTCCTCATAAATAATCGGTGACCTGCACACACTGTAGACGAGATGAAATAGTGGAGGGAAACTGATGAAGAAAGCGATGATCGGGTTTGTGTTTGTACTTGCTTTTTCTGTCTTTACACAATCGATACAAGCACAGCCCACAAAGAATGTAATTGTGGAAACGGAATACTACGATGATATCGAGGAGCTGAAATACCCGCAAGTGAAGCAGGCGGGCACTCCGAAGGTTACACGGATGATCAATAAGGATTTCAGGTCATATATCGAGAAGGCTGCCGAGGCACGCAAGGAGAATATCGAGGCGGGCAATAAGTATGATTATGACCCCGATTTTCAAACTGATTTCGAAGTGAAATATAATTCGGATCACTTGCTCAGCATCTTGATGAGCAGCTATATATTTACCGGGGGAGCACATGGATCTACTGCCGTGGAATCGTTTAATTACGACTTACAGGCTAAAAAACGCATTTTTTTGACGGATATCCTGCAGACGCCGAATCAGTTAAAGAAGGTTCAGCACTATGTATTCACTTATGCAAAGGCTAGGCCGGAGATATTCTATCCCGACCTCAAGGCGGAGGATGTGCAACTGAATGAGAAAACAGCCTTCTTCTTTACTGATGATGGAATCGCGCTTGTTTTCCAACAGTATGATATTGCGCCATATGTATCAGGTAATCAGGTAATTAAAATACCCAGGAAAATATACAGCTGAGAGAGAAGCCATGGAAGTATGCTGCATCCATGGCTTTTTCGGGTATATCTACAATAATACAAAAGAGAAGAGGGGAGAAACGGATGATCAATTGGGCTATTTTGGGACCAGGTTCCATTGCACATCATTTTGCAGCTGCCTTGAAGGAAGAAGGGGCATCGCTATTGGCGGTCGGGGCAAGGAATGAAGCGAAGGGGCAAGCTTTCGCGGAAAAATTCGGGATACCTAAAGTGTATGAAGGGTTCCAGGGCGTGCTGGAGGATCCGGAAGTGGACGTTGTATACATATCCACGCCCCATGCCTATCATTATGAGACAATCAAGGAAGCATTGCAGCGCGGGAAGCATGTGCTTGCAGAAAAAGCGATTACAGTGAATGCAACCCAGCTTGAGGAAATCATGGATTTAGCTGCAAAGAAACAATTGATTGTGGCCGAAGCAATGACTATTTATCATATGCCGATTTATAAGGAACTGCGGCAATTGATAGATGCGGGAAAAATCGGTGAGGTTCAGACTTTGAGCGTGAATTTCAACAGCATCAAGGAAAATGATCCCCAGAATCGCTTTTTCAATCCTGAATTGGCAGGTGGAGCGCTATTGGATATAGGAGTCTATGCTCTGTCATTTGTTCGTTTGTTCATTAAAGAGGAGCCAAATGAAATCATCAGCACCGTTACAAAGCATGAAACAGGCGTTGATCAGCAGGCAGGAATCATCCTGAAGAACAAGCAGGGGCAGCTCGCAGCCATCACCTTATCCTTTATGGTGGAATCGCCTGAACGTGCTACGATCATGGGTACGAAAGGATTCATCGATATCGAGCGGTTTTCACGCGCAGAGAAAGCGACGATTTGTTATATAGAGGAGGGCAAGACGGAAATCATTGAATCCGGAAAGACGGAGAAAGCTTTGCAGTATGAAGTCAGGGCGATGAAGGAACTCATTGAAAAGGATGTTCCACATGTAACATTGCCATATACGAAGGATGTCATGAAGATCATGGATAAGCTTCGGAAGCAATGGGAAATCAGCTTTAGCTTCGAATAAAAAATGCTCCGGAAATATCCGGAGCATTTTGCTATTTCAGCTTAATTTCCTGCTGTTGGCAGGAGAAAGCAATCGTTCGAACCAACCCATGACAAAGTCGGCCAGTACTGCCATGAGTGCAGTCGGAATGGCGCCTGCCAGGATGATGGCTCCTCCTTCTGCTGCATTCGTGCCTCGGACAATAATGGATCCTAGTCCGCCTGCGCCGATGAAGGTCCCGATTGTCGCAATACCGATTGCGATGACAAGGGCGGTGCGCAAGCCTGCCATGATAACGGAAAGGGAAAGTGGCAGTTCCACCATCCGCAGGATTTGAAATCTAGTCATCCCCATCGCACTGCCTGCTTCTTTCAATGTCTTATCCACACCAAGGATACCGGTATACGTATTCTTTACAATCGGTAGCAGGGAGTAAAGGAACAATGCCAGGATGACGGTATTCGTACCCAATCCCATCACCAGCATAAGCACAGCGAGCAAGGCAAGGGCAGGAATTGTCTGGATGACATTCACAAATGAAATAACCCAGGGGCTGAGTTTGCTGTAACGGGCTATCAGGATGCCGATCGGAATGCCGACAATGGCAGCGAATAATACACCATAGGCCGACATCAGGAAGTGCCGATAGAATTCAGTCCAAACATAGGCTCCATTATCACTGTAATAGGTCACTAATTCTTTCAGTAAGTCCAATTTTCCGCACCTCCTTTATTCCTCTTCAAAGTAGTTATGGACTTCCAGATATTCCTTGGCAATGGTACTTGGTTCTTTTTTCTCGATATCGGCTTGGTAATTGAGTTCAATGATCGTATCATTATCGAATTTCCCTACAAGCTTCTGGAGGATATCATCAATTTCCGGGTGTTCTTGAAGCAATTCATTGGAAGCAACCGGAGAGGCATCATAAGGAGGGAAGAAATGTTTATCGTCTTCCAAGGTGGCCAAGTTAAATTGCTTTAATCTGGCATCGGTGGAGTAGGCCAGGACAGCATCCATTTTCTTGCTGTTCAAGGCGGAATATACAAGTCCTATCTGCATCGGGAAAACCATGTTGAACTCAAAACCGTATGTTTTCACGAATTCGTCATATCCGATTCCTTCACGGTTGATCCAGCTGTTATCCACACCGAATTGGTACTTATCAGCAACCGATGAAAGGTCAGAAACTTTCTCCAGTCCTTCCTTTTCAGCTACATCCTGCCGTACAGAGAGGACATAGGTGTTATCGAATCCGTATGTGTCGTACCATTTTTGATCGAATTGTTCCTGGAATTCCCGCTGGACGATTTCCATTGCTTCATCAGGGTCATTTACAAGATCCATATGCAGTGCCCCGCTCAAATCGGTACCGGTATATCTTGCAGCGGATATATCTACATCGCCATTTACCATAGCCTGGTGCATCACGATGGAGGACCCCAAGTTGCCGACGATTTCGGCATTTAAATCTGTATAATGCTCGATCATGTATTTCTGTATATAGCCGAGCGTCTGTGTCTCGGAGGTAGTGACTGTACCGATTTTGATCGTTTCCCCAGATCCGCCGCCCAGACCTGGAAGCGAACAGCCAGATAGAAGAAGGGCTGTCAACATACCAATCATGATCAGTTTGCTTAGCTTTTTCATTTTTGCTGTCGCTCCTTCCTATGCCGTTTCCTGCTGTGCGCTTTTTGTTGTCGGTGTCAGTTTCGTCTCGATTCTTCCCAGGATAAAATCAGCTAGCAAAGCCAGGATGGTAGATGGAATGGCACCTGCTAAAATCAGCTCCGGCTGATATAGATTCAATCCGTCGAAAATGAAGTCACCAAGTCCCCCGGCTCCGACGAATGATGCGAGTGTGGCCCAACCGATTAGATAGACCGTGGAAACTCGTATACCAGCCATGATGACCGGGATGGCGAGCGGCAGTTCAACGCTGAAGATGAGCTGAGCATTGGTCATGCCCATGCCGCGGCCTGCTTCCAGCAGATTTTTATCTGTATTTTTTATGCCGATATAGGTATTGCGGAGAATCGGCAGCATGGAGTAGAAAAATAAGGCGACAATGGCCGGCAGCTTGCCTACACCTAATATCGGAATGAAGAATGCCAGGATGGCAAGGCTTGGAAAGGTTTGGATGATGCTGATGATACGGATGACTGTATCAGCTGCCCGCTCGAATCTTGTGAGCAGGATGCCGACTGGTACAGCGACAAGGATACCGAGCAGAACGGCAATCAAGGAAATATATAAATGCTCCCATGTCTTCAGTGCAAGTGTGCTGCCTTGTTCCTGGAAGAATTGGATCAATGCATCCATCGGGTCTGCACCTCCTTCTTAGTTTTCATCCTCGTCACCCCAGATAGATTCATAGACTAGGTCGGCAAGCGTTGCCCGTGTGACGATACCTTTAAGCCGATTGTGCTCATCCACGACAGGTACATATTTGGTCTGCCTGCGGAGCATTTTTTGGATGGTATCCCGTATGAGGCTGTCTTCTTTGACTCGGTAAAGCTCTGTTTCGACAATTTCACCGACAAGCGTAGATCTTTTTCGGTTTTCCTCGATATCTTCCACGTCGATATAGCCCTCAAGTGTCTGATCTTCACCAATGACCAGCAAGGAATCCACGCGTTTTTCCTTCATTCGCTGGATAGCGGTGGATAATGTCTCTTCTTTATGGACGGTTGCCGGTATCTTATTCATGATCTGACCGACTGTTTTTACATCAGGCTTTGTTTGGATAAGGCGCTCTTTCCCGATGAAGGATTCCACGAATTCATTTGCCGGATTGCGCAGGATTTCATCAGGCGTGTCAACCTGCACGATCTCCCCGTCCCGCATAATGACGATGCGATCCGCCAATTTGATAGCTTCATCCATGTCGTGGGTGACGAAGACGATGGTCTTGCCCAGCTTTCTTTGCAAGTTCTTGAATTCTTCCTGTAATCCATCACGTGTAATCGGATCCAGTGCACCAAAAGGTTCATCCATCAGAATGAGAGGCGGATTGGAGGCCAGTGCACGCAAAACACCGATGCGCTGCTGCTGCCCGCCGCTCAGTTCCTGTGGATAGCGATCAAGGTATTCTTCCGGCAGATTGACCAATTTGATCAATTCTTCCGCCCGCTCACGCCGCTTCTCTTTGGACCATTGGAGCAGCTTCGGGACAAGCGTGATATTATCGCTGATCGTCATATGCGGGAACAGTCCTATCTGTTGGATGACATAGCCTATTTCTCTCCGCATCTGCACACGGTTTTGCTTCATGATATCTTTGCCGTCAATCAGGATCCTTCCTTCAGTCGGCTCGATCAGGCGGTTGACCATTTTCATGCTGGTCGTTTTACCGCAGCCGCTCGGTCCGATGAAGCAAATGAATTCGCCTTTTTCTATTTCCAGGTTCAAATTATTCACGGCTTTTTTATTGCCGCTGTAGATCTTCGTTACATTCTCGAATGTCAGCACATGATAACCTCCTGTTTACGGTGCAAATTTATTTTCCGAAAAATCGAAAGCTGCCTCATTCCGGACTACTTCTGTAATGTATTGCATCGTTTTCTGCATCGCCCGCTGCGGATCGTATGACCGGCGATGATTCAGCACATTGTTGAACATTCCTTGCCAGATGAGGATCGTCAATTCATTGATGGCATCTACATTCTTTTCGCTGATTTCGCCAGCTTCGAGTGCCAGCTCCAAGGCAGAACGCCCGCGTTTGGACATATTGCGTTCCAGCAATGTCGAGTGCAGTTCCTCTGGAATGTTTATCAGATCCTTGGGGAACTTTGTGTAATAACGCTCCAGCATATTTTCTGGGCTGTCGCCAAGATCCATGATGAAAATGGCATGGAATAGCTTTGGATAACGGAAGGAATATGTGCAAAAGCATTCCCAGGCCAATAGATACTTTTCCAGAGGCTTATCGGATCGATTCATATAAGCGACGACTTCTTCGGTATAGTCCTTCAGGAATGTCATGGACGCAAAGAAGATGAGATGGGATAGATCGGAGAAGTAATTGTAAATCGTGGCGCTATTGTAGCCAGCGCGATCCGCCACTTTCCGGATCGTCACTTTTTCTAATCCTTCCTCGCGGATAATATCTGCTGTCGCTTCCACAAAGTATTTCCACATCCGGCTCTTTTGGATTTCTTTCTTGTTCATCGTGCTTTTCTGTCTCCTTTACATACGCGTTCGTGCTCGCCTCCCCGTGGTTGTTAAGTCGTAATCGCGTATGATAAAATAATCAAAGTTAAAAAGTAATCATGATTATAAATTATAGCATAGTCATTCATCAATGCAAATCGGCCTAGGAAGGAAGAGGAAGATGGTATTCAATGTGCGAGATAACCAGCTGCAAATAAAAACGTCCTATCCGCATTCCGTGAAAGAGATACGTCATATTTGGATCCCGATGCGGGACGGGGTGAGATTATCAGCAAGAATCTGGCTTCCTGAGGATGCCAACGAAACACCGGTACCGGCGATTTTGGAATATATCCCTTATCGGAAAGATGATTTCACCGCATTGCGTGATTCCATCCGTCATCCATACTTTGCGGGTCACGGATATGCAAGTGTGCGAGTGGACATCCGCGGCAGCGGTGACTCAGAAGGCATTCTTTACGATGAGTATCTGCCGCAGGAACAGGATGATGCAGAAGACGTATTGAAATGGATAGCTGATCAAGCCTGGTCGACAGGCGAGGTAGGCATGATCGGGAAATCCTGGGGCGGATTCAATGGTTTGCAGGTTGCTGCCAGACGGCCGCCAGAATTGAAAGCTGTCATTACCATCTGTTCGACGGATGATCGGTATGCAGATGATGTGCATTATAAAGGCGGGGCATTGCTTGCTTCCGATATGCTTTGGTGGGCTTCGACGATGTTTGCTTACAATGCAAGACCAGCCGATCCGGAAATTGTCGGAGAGAAATGGCGGGAAGATTGGATACGGCGGATGGATGAGACACCTCCCTTTGCGGAGGAGTGGGTTCGTCATCAGCGCCGGGATGCTTATTGGAAGCACGGCTCAGTCAATGAGGATTATGCAGATATAGAGATACCTGTATTTGCTGTCGGCGGCTGGGCGGATGGTTATACGAATGCCATCCCTCGTTTGCTGGAAGGCTTGAAAGTACCGAAAAAAGGATTGATCGGGCCCTGGGCGCATGAATATCCCGAAGTTGCCATCCCGGGCCCTTCCATCGGATTCCTGCAAGAATGTCTGCGCTGGTGGGATCATTGGCTGAAAGGTCATGAAACAGGCATCATGGAAGAGCCGATGCTGCGTGCCTGGATGCAGGAAAGTGTTCCGCCTGAGGTGGAATACGAAGAAAGACCAGGACGATGGGTTGCCGAGATGGAATGGCCATCCACGGCAATCGGACAGTATGCTTTGTATCTAAATGGCCAGGAGCTGAGGAACCGAGCAGGTGCTGGTCTGCCAGTCACCGTTTCAAGCATGCAGCAGCATGGTCTTTACGCGGGTGTATTTTGTCCATTTGGGCAGCCTGGTGATATGCCATCCGATCAGCGCTTGGAAAATGGTTTTGCCACTCTATTCACCAGTGCTCCTCTGGAAGAAAGGATGGAAATACTCGGAGCCCCTAAATTGCAGCTGGAGCTTTCGAGCGATCAGGAACAAGCATTGGTGGCGGTCCGATTGAACGATGTGGCTCCGGACGGAAGTGTTACACGTGTAACATGGGGGATGCTCAACCTGACTCACCGGGATAGTCATGAATTTCCTGAGGCTTTGACGCCGGGAGAGAAGATTTCAGTGACTGTTCAGTTGAATGATATTGCCCATGCTCTTCCTGCAGGACATCGCTGGCAAGTGGCAGTTGCGCCGACTTATTGGCCGCATGCTTGGCCATCTCCAAAAGAAGCAACGCTTACCATTTATCCTGGAGAAAAAACAAAACTGCTGCTCCCAATCAGGAAAAGTCAGGCTATCGATGATCAGCTGCCGGCTTTCCAGCAGCCAGAAACTGCACCCGTCCTGGAGAAGGAAATATTGCGTCCGGAAAGCCGCCGGCGCCAAATACGGTATGATACAGTGGAGAAAACCTGGATTCTGGATGATTATTCGGATGAGGGTGCACGTAAGCTGGCTGATAACGATCTGGAGTATGGCAGCACAAATCGCAATGTGTATACAATCAAAGAAGGCGATCCGCTTTCAGCCAGCGTCCAATGTGATTGGACAATGGATGTCGGGCGAGGAGATTGGCAGACACATATGGATCTGTCCTGTCACATGTGGTGTGATGAAACGCATTTTTATCTTAAGCATAAGCTGCGTGCCTTTGAGAACGAAAAAGAGATATTCGCAAAGGAATGGAACGAACAAGTTCCCAGGGATTTTATTTGAAAAAAGAGGCTTGGACATAACTAGTCAAAAGTATTGAAAAGATCTGCATCACCGTTTTTGGGTAATGCAGATCTTTTTTGATTGGTCATATTGATAATTCGAGAGGAGGCTTACCTTCCTGGCGATGTATTACCTTATGTGCACCGCCATAAAGACAAACCCTAATTCGTTTTCTATCTTCTCTTCTCCATCTTACGGTTTGAACTATGCAGATGTAATGGACTATGAGAATGCTGAAGAATATCTTCATCGAGCAAAGTCTTCTTTCAAAAATACAGGGAATGGAGATTTTGTTTCTTATGCAAACCTTAATCTTGGAGACCTCTATGTCAAAAAGGAATTTCCAGGTACAGCAACTTGCTATCTGGAAGAAGCGCTACAAGCTAATCCGGAACGTGGACGTCTGAAAATCTTGTATTTGTTGGCTGATTGTTATTGGAAGACAAATCAATCTTCCAAGGCATTGGAATTCTATACGGAAGGATTCCAGGATAGCGTGGATAAAGGGGATTTAACGAAGAAGTGGGAATTCGCCATGCTTCATAAAAAATATGAAGACAGAAACAATTTCAAAGCGTATGGCAAGAAGGAATCGAATACTTCCGAAGAGTAAATGATATTTACAACGTCAGGCTCTTTTCAAGGGAACTTGCACAGTATTATGCTGGAAATAAGCAATATGAGCTTGCGACGAAATATTATCTATTAGCTCTAATATAGGGTGGGTTTATAATGAAAAAAATTATCTTTTCGGTAATTCTTATTGGAACGATTGTGGTAAGTGGTCTTGTAGGATACACGAGCCAAGAGAACCAGGCAGGAAAGCAAACAGAGCTTGGAAGTGTAGTATTTTCCTTGAATTTGTTTGAAAAGTAAGCAATAGCCTCCGGGCGTTTACTAACGATTGCTGTTGCAATACGTTAGGCTTTTATATCCTCTGGCTGACTGAACATCGAAATAATTAACAAGCAGGCATCATGGCGATGCCTGCTTGTTTTTTTTACCGTAAGTACACTTGTTACGAGCTGATATGGATAAATCACCCAAATTCAATGGAAAAGTATGGTTGTTTTTGGAAGGGAATCATGGTAGAGTATAACTATCTTGTAAAGCAAAGTAGTTGATGGGCTTCTTTTTTTGATCAACTATCTTGCTAAACAATATAGTTGGGGGGGGGGAAGTGGATTTGTCATCCAGCCAATTATTAAAAGGCATTCTCGAAGGATGCCTGCTTTCCATCATTGCTGAACGCGAAACGTATGGCTATGAGATGGTGGAGAAGCTTGCTTCCTATGGGTTTACCATGGTAAGCGAGGGCAGTATCTATCCATTGCTGCTGCGCATGAAAAAAGAAGGTCTCGTTACGACAACAAGCAAGGCATTGCCATCAGGCGGACCAAAGCGGAAATATTATCAATTGACTGCAGAAGGACAGGCAGAATTAGAAGAATTCAAGATAAGGTGGGCAGCAATTTCGTCCAGCGTAGAAAATATACTAAGGAGGAATCAATCATGACATTATCCAAGGAAAGTCAGGCATTTCTCGATGACATGCGGATTTATCTCTTTGCCAGCAGCAAAAAAGAAGAAGAAGTGATGGAATTAATGGAAGAGCTGGAGGATCACTTGTATGAAGCGGAGCGGAATGGAAAAAGCGTCGAGCATATCGTCGGGAAGTCCCCGAAAGCTTACATGAAGGAAATAGAAGCAGAAGTGGAAACGGATGGGCGGTTCTGGTTTGTCTTTGTCCCGCTTATCCTGCTGAATGCCTTTGCCTATCTGATCATGAATAAAGCGATAGCGGATGAAAGGGATTACTCCCTCCTGGCACTCATTGGAAATCCGATTGTATTTATTATCACTATATTTTTATTGTTTGGTCTGTATCGCTTTACTGCTGCAAATAAAGTATCCAAGAAAGTGACTGTAATGCTGTATCTGCTGATGGGAATGGCACCGACTGCAATGTTCGTAGGAATACTGGTAGCGGATCTTTTTATAGAGACACCAGTGGTGACAATAAGTCCAGCCGTGAATATAGCGGTGATTATAGCAGCTTGCTTCATTTTCATTGCGGCAGCACTATATTGGAAAGCGTGGATTTCTGTCATCGTCCCGGCAGTTCTATACACTCCGCAGGTGATTTTGCGGTACATCGATATCGATGAGCAAAGCAAGCTTATCATCATACTCTCGATCATTATCGTTTTCTCCCTATCGCTGATAACCTGGCAATTCATCCAAAATAAGAAAGATAAATAACGCATGCGCTGGCATGCGTTTTGTCTTGACCGATGGAAACCCCGGATGTAATATATATCTAACAAATGCAAATTATATATTGCATAGGGGAATTTAAAAGTGAAAAATAAAGTGAAATTCACGCGAATGGAGCAGAAAATGACGCAGGAGCAGCTGGCCAGGCGAGTGCATGTCACCAGACAGACGATCGGATTGATCGAAAAAGGAGAATACAATCCGACGCTGCAGCTTTGTGTAGCGATTGCAAAGACACTGGGAAAGACATTGGATGATTTATTCTGGGAGGTAGACTGAATGGAGAAAACATGGCTTCGTTTTTTGCTGCCGGATGATGAATATAAGCGAAGGAATATACTTGTTTACTTTGCGGAGGCTGCCATTTTACAGCTGATGGCTATCTTGGCTCTGATTGTCATTTCTCGATTTGATTTTATTCTTATGGATGGTGTCATTGTTCTGATTGGGATTTTGTTCGGGACAATGGCTTACGTCTGGATTCGTTATATTCTGTCTGGTATGGAGTTTGCCGAGGTCATGACGGAAAAAGCCTATCGACGGGAGCGGAAAGTGATTGTAATGAAATCGATGTCATTTCTTGTCCTTATGTGTGCGAGTATTTCGGTGCTCTACTTATTTGACAGGATGACGGTTCCTCTGATAGAAGGTCTGATCGTCAGCTTCATTGGAGCATTACTGCTTTTCCTAACCAATTATGTATCACTGAAAAGGTCCTATCGGAAAAACAGGGAGCTGATCGACTGACCAGATCATTTACCTGTCAAAGCACTGCATAGCGCAGTGCTTTTTTCGTATTTTTCCACTTCGGAAAGGAATTTGATTTTGCTTAAGGGAAACAGTAGACAAGACAAAGGAGGAGTGCGGATGAAACGTTTAGGGCAGCGGGTCAGCATCTTATCACTTATGTTCTTGTTTTTGATTGTTCCTTCTGCAGCATGGGCTGACACAATCGATTATCCAACATTGAAAATGGTGAAAGATCCTGAGGAGGCAGGCTTTGCCGAGGAAGGATTAAAGAAAGTCGACGAACTGATTGAGAATGATATCGAGAATGGGTTTCCAGGGGCGTCATTGATGATCATAAAAGACGGAAAAATCGTGAAAGATTCCCGTTATGGTTTTCGGCAGGTTTATGACGGGCTGGAGGAGCTTGAACATCCGAAGAAAGTCAAGAAAGGGACTTTATACGATCTTGCCTCCAATACAAAGATGTATGCCACCAACTTTGCATTGCAGCATCTGGTCAGTGAAGGCGAAATCAGTTTGATGGATAAAGTCAGTGATTATATCCCTGAATTCAAGGATGAAGCAGATGCGGAGATAAAAGGGAAAGATAGGATCCTGATTCAAGACTTGCTGCAGCATCAAGCGGGTTTTCCTGCGAGCATCGAGTTCCATAATCCCGATATCGCAGGTGCATTCTACTCGCAGGACCGCGAGCGTACAATCGGACTCCTGCCTAAAGTGCCGCTCCAATACGAGCCGGGAAAGGATCATCTGTACAGCGATATCGATTACATGCTCCTGGGTCTGATAGTGGAACGTGTGACAGGGGAACGCCTGGATACGTATGTGGAAGAGACCTTCTATGAGCCGCTCCATTTGAAGAATACGATGTTCAATCCATTGGAGAACGGTGTGAAGGCGAAAGATATAGCGGCGACAGAACGTCTGGGAAATACAAGGGATGGATATGTCACTTTCCCGAATATCAGGACGGAGACGATCATTGGTGAAGTGCATGATGAGAAGAGCTATTATTCGATGGATGGAATTTCGGGTCATGCCGGGCTTTTCTCGACGACGCATGATATGGCGGTATTGCTGCAGGTCATGCTGAATGGAGGCGGATATGGTTCCGAAGAATTTTTTGAGGAGGCTGTCATCGATCGGTTTACAGCGGCATCACCAACCAATGGGACGTATGGTCTTGGCTGGCGCAGGAATGGAGACGAAGGATCGATGGATTGGATGTTCGGTTCCTTGGCAAGCGACAGGGCATATGGACATACAGGCTGGACAGGAACTGTCACGATCATCGATCCGGAATATGATCTGGGGATTGTATTGCTGACGAACAAGAAGCATACACCTGTACTTGATCCGGAACAAAACAGCAATCTGTTTGCAGGGGATGAATATGCCACAGGTGGTTACGGACCCGTTATCCAAGCAATATATGAAGCGATGGAATGAAACACGGTCATGGACCGTGTTTTTCTATGTGATGACAAGGGCGCGTCTACCCATCGCATCATAGATCCGGATGAAGCGGTCTTTTTCGACCTTCACGTGTTTGCCGCTTTTTTCAGTCGATTCGCAGTCGTGGAAATAAACGTACTCGTCATCGATACCAGTGACGACAATACAATGCAGCGGCCGGGGTGCTTGTACGGCCTTGCCGGCTGGCGTATGCCAAATGCGGGATGTCGGCATGTCATGGTGAATGGTGAACCAGACTAATACAGGATGGCCGTTTGCTGTATGTGTTTCTATGATGCTGAATTCCTGTTGA
Source organism: Terribacillus sp. 7520-G (assembly GCF_002271665.1). Classification (NCBI taxonomy): domain Bacteria; kingdom Bacillati; phylum Bacillota; class Bacilli; order Caryophanales; family Bacillaceae; genus Terribacillus; species Terribacillus sp. 7520-G. The sequence continues at coordinate 111,544 of NZ_NQFP01000023.1, forward strand.
TACAGTGCCAGGCTGCAGGATCGGTACTTGTCCGCCACGCGCTTTAACGGATTGGGATTGATCGTGATGCCATTATCGAACGGGTCACCGACAAAACCGTCTTCCGGATCGCCCCATATGCGTATCGTCCCGTCCTCATTGCGTTCTGCAGGGACATCATTCCTTGGCATCTCACGGGCTAATGTAAGTTTATCGACGGCTTCTCCATGATAGGATAATGCCATTGCCAAGGCAGTTGCTTCACACCCGGAAGGAAGCTCGGGGCGCTGCTTGATATACGGTACATCCAGTAAGTGCATATTCCGTCCCACCCACCTTACATTTGTTTTTTTAATTATAGCAATATACCGGCTTATAATGGCAGATAAATTCCATCGAAAGTAAGATGTCGCCCAAAGGCCACCCTGATATAATGGACAGACAATAGCATAGATGACTCAAGGGTGGTCGGCTCACTTATCCCTCCAGGGAGGGAGGTGATGCCTCTGACAGTATTCGAGACGCTGACACTGATGATTTCTTTCGGTACGCTCATCGTTGCGATCATGTCTGATAAAAACCAAAAAAAATAACCACCCTTGAGTGACGGCTCATGATGGGTAGGTTATTTTTCGCATTTGTGGGCTGATTCCTTTGAGGAATCCTTGCTATTGCTTGACCGTTTGGTGTTACCAGCACCGAGCGGTCTTTTTTATCGTTGTTATCTTATGCACATTTTATCGTAAATAAACCTTGTTGTCATGTGTTTTATGCTGATTGGAAGTGTCCAAATCGAAAACCTCGGCGAATCCGCTTCTCCCGGTCTCCGTGAGAAGGAGTGCGCGTGATCCGGATTTTCTTTTCAGCCAATTCAATTCAAAAAAGCGTTCCAGCAATGCATTCCCCAAGGAACCAGCCAGATGATGCTTACGCTCGCTCCAGTCCAAGCAGCAATGGCAGAATGAACGTCTTTTTTTTCGTAGTGTTCGCAAGTCGATGCCAAAGCTTGAGAAGAAGGCTTCTCCCATGGGGGTTAAGGTGAATTGTTCTTGTTCTTTCCTGACATATTCATTCGAGGCAAGCGTTTCTGCAACGAGTATGCCAAGGGAACCAGCCAGATGATCATAGCAGGTCCGGGCAAAGCGGATGGCCTGATCCTCTGCTGCCTGATTGAAGGAGGAGACTTGAACCGGCGGGGTGATTGTCAGCAGTGATTCCATGACCTGCGCAATGGCGGGATCCTTTAATCCATAATAGCGATGGCGCCCCTGCTTCGCTCGTGACAGGAATCCAGCCTCCTCCAGCTTCTTTAGATGGAAGCTTGCTGTTTGAGGCGTGATGCCGGCAGCCCGGGCAAGCTCACCTGAGGTATGGAATCGGCCATCCATCATCATGGTAAGCATGATACTTCGTGATTCTTCACTGAGCAGACTGGCAGCTGCGGCAACGTGCTGCATATGCAAATCGATTCTCCTTTCCAGACATCCATATTTCGATGACGTTCGCAGTATCTATATTTTAAGCTAAAAATGGAAAGGGGAGTAGCAAATTATGGTACATAAAACAATCAATCCGAAAATCTTATATTACGGCAACCCAGTCATCCTGCTTACGACAATGAATGAAGATGGGTCCACGAATATCAGTCCGATTTCCTCCTCATGGGCATTGGATCATTTTCTTGTCATTGGCCTTGGTGCAGAGGGGAAAGCATATGAAAACTTGAAGCAGCGCGGTGAATGTGTGCTGAATATTCCGGGTCCGGATTTATGGGAGCGGGTGGAAAGCCTTGCTGCCTGCACCGGTAAAGAAATGGTTCCTCCAGGAAAAGCGGCATATGGCTGTGTCTATGTAAAAGATAAATTCCAGGCTGCTGGTCTGACTGGAAAAAAATCTTCAGCGGTGAGTGCGGATGCCATTGCAGAATGCCCTATACAGATAGAAGGGAAAGTAAGGCATATCCGGGAGCCTGACTATATGGAGGGCATTGCTATTGCGGAAGTGGAAGCTGCAGCCATTCATGCACAAGAAGACATTATAAAGGAAGGGCATCATATCGATCCTGGTAAATGGAGTCCGCTCATTTATAACTTCCGGCATTACTTTGGACTTGGCAAGGAATTAGGGAAGACAGCGCGGGCATGACGGAAGAACCCCTCATCGATGGGATGAGGGGTTCTGTTATTTAACGAGCAGAAGTTCACGGAATGTGGTGAAATCTTGAATGATACCGCCGCATCCGAGCTGATTTTGTTTAAAGGCTTCATGATTCTTTCCGAAAGGATCGATTGCGATGACCGTACCGATGCCGGCTTCCTTGGCTGCTGTCAAACCAGAAAAGGCATCTTCGACCACAAGGCACTCGCTTGGCTGCAGCCCCAGTTTCTTGGCTGCAATCAGGAAGATATCAGGAGCAGGCTTTCCAGGGAAGCTGCCATCATCGAAGGTGACGGCATTGAAATCGAACCACCTGTCCAGCTTAAAAACATCAAAATAGAAGGAAACATTTTCTTTGACTGTGGCTGTTGCAATTGTTCGAGGTATATCCTGTGCTTTCAAATGATCCAAAGTATCCGTTAAGCCCTTCGTAAGCACAAGATCCTTCTTGTTTTGCAGGCAGAGCTCCCGGTAAAAACCTTCCTTTTCATCGGACAGCTCCCTGATATCATCGTCAGACAGCTCCTTACTGACAAAATGCCGCAGGATTTCACTATTCGTACGACCATGTATATTCTTGAAAATCTCTTCATCCGAAATGGATCCAGCAGCATATTTCCGGACCATATGGAACCAAGCCTGTTCATGTAAGTGGGAATCCAAAAACATAGTGCCATTGAAATCGAATATGACGCCCTTCATTCCTTCTCCTCCTTAAGCCTTCTTCGGCAGCTGAACCTCGACATATTGTTCGTAATGGGACTGAACATCTTCGCGAAGCTGATCGTCCGTTATCAAATAATCCATATCGTGCAGGTTATAAAATACATAGAAGTCTTCCCGGTTGAATTTTGTATGATCGACAAGCAAGTATTTACTGCGGGAGTTGTTCAGTGCGATTTGATGTGCTTCTCCTTCCTCGATACTATATGTGGAAATCTCTTCGTTATGGACCCCGTTTGCACTGATGAAAGCTTTGGTGAAATTGAGTTTTTGCAAACTGCTATTGACCAGCGGTCCGACGAAGGTTCCGGTATTTTTGCGAAAATCCCCGCCGATCAGGAGGATTTCAGCTGTATCACTTTGTGTCAGGATTTCAAATACCGGATAGCTGTTCGTAATGATCCTGATTTTCTTTTGGAGCAAATGACGGGCAAGCAGTTCGATTGTCGTCCCCGGCCCGAGGAAAACGGTATCGCGATCGCTGACGAGAGAGGCGGCCAAGGCTGCAATCTGTGTCTTTTCCTCTACTTGGACGCCAAGCTTTTCCACATGGGATAGTTCCTGATCCATTGCATGGGTGATACTTTGTGCTCCGCCATGTATCCTTACTAACTTACCGGCCTTATCCAATTCATCTAAGTCCCTGCGGATTGTCATATCCGAAACATTCAAATCGTGGATGATATCGTTGACTGTTATGATTCCTTTTTTGTTGACGATGTCCACTATTTTTAATAAGCGCTCTCTTTTCAACATTATTTTCACCTCGAAACTTTAAACATAACTTATCATATGCAACTTTATGCAGTCAATATAAATAAACAAAATCGAACATCTTTAGTTGGATATGATTGGATTAATTCCTGGTATTTAGAAATATATCATTGACACTATTGTTGTATCCGTTTACAATAAACGAAAGACAACAAAAACAAACATTATATTTCTGTTCGAACAAACAATTTGAGGAGGAATCCATCATGTATAAGTTGCCGGAGGATTTCATATTCGGTGGAGCGACAGCAGCCTATCAAGCAGAAGGCGCGACAAAGGAAGGCGGCAAGGGGGCAGTGGCCTGGGATGAATTCCTGGAAAAGCAAGGACGCTTCAGCCCGGACCCTGCCAGTGATTTCTATCACCAGTATCCAGAGGATATCCGGCTTTGTGAAAAATTCGGAGTCAATGGTATCCGTATTTCCATTGCTTGGACCAGGATTTTCCCTGATGGAACGGGAGCTGTGAATCAGGAAGGTGTCGATTTTTACCACAATCTTTTCGCGGAATGTAAGAAGCGGAATATAATACCTTTCGTTACCCTGCATCACTTCGATACACCGAAGACTTTGTTCGATAAAGGTGATTTCCTGAATCGGGATAACTTGGATGCCTTCGTCGATTATGCAGCATTCTGTTTCAAGGAGTTCCATGAAGTTCGTCATTGGAGCACATTCAATGAAATTTATCCGGTGGCGACCAACCAATACTTACTGGGGACTTTCCCTCCATCCATAAAAAGTGATTTCTCAAAAATCATCCAATGTCTGCATAATATGATGGTCGCCCATGCTCGGGCAGTCAACTTGTTCAAAGATAATAATCACCCTGGTGAAATCGGGGTTGTGCATTCATTGGAAACAAAGTATCCGGCAACTGATTCTCCCGAGGATCGGCATGCAGCTTTTCTGGATGATGCGCTATCCGTCCGTTTTCTCCTGGATGCTACCTATCTGGGATACTATTCGGAGAAGACGATGCAGGCGCTAGAGGAAATCGCCGAAGCTAATGGCGCGAGTTATGAATTCCTTGATGAGGATTTCAAAATCATGAAGAGGGCATCCCGGAGAAATGATTATCTTGGAATCAACCATTATCAATGCCATTTCGTCAAAGCGTATGATGGCGAGACGCAGATCCACCACAATGGAACAGGGGATAAAGGGACTTCTGTCTATAAAGTGAAAGGGATCGGGGAACGAATCTACAAAGAAGGACTGAAACGCACCGATTGGGACTGGCTCATTTATCCAGAAGGGATGTACGACATTCTCGTACGGATCAAAGAGGATTATCCGCATTATAACAAGATATATATCACCGAAAACGGGATGGGCTACAAGGATGAGTTTGAAGATGGGGTCATCATGGATGAAGCGAGGATCGACTATCTCAAAGTCTATCTCGAAGCGATCGGCAAGGCGATAGAAGATGGTGTGAATGCGAAAGGCTACTTCCTCTGGTCCTTGATGGATCTCTTCTCTTGGACAAACGGCTACAATAAACGCTATGGTCTGTTTTACGTGGATTTCGAGACGCAGAAGCGTTACCCTAAGGCCTCCGCTTATTGGTATAAGCGCCTGAGCGAGACAAAGATGATCAATTGAGTGCCGGCACGGCGGACGCTGTTTGCCGTGCCATTCCAAGCAGTAGGATGAAAGCGTTTTAGGAGGGTTAACATGACAAAGGAATCGTTGCAGATGTTAGGTTTTGAGATTGTCGCATATGCCGGGGATGCCCGCAGCTCTTTGATGAAGCTGCTGCGTGAGGTGCGTGCCGGTAACTTTGAAAATGTGGAAGCAGAGCTGAAAAGTGCCGATGAAAATCTTAAATTGGCTCATAATGCACAAACACAGATATTGGCAGAAGAGGCTGCAGGCAAGGACATGGATATCGGGTTCATCTTCATCCATGGTCAGGATCATTTGATGACGACTTTGCTTCTTCGGGAGCTCGTTCAGGACTTCGTCGAGCTCTACCGCAAAACGAGCTGATAAGGGGGAAGTGGGATGAAAGGAATAATCGGTCAAATTGAAAAAGGGAAGCCATTTTTCGAAAAGGTTTCCCGCAATATCTATCTGGGAGCAGTGCGTGACGGCTTCCTGACAGCGATGCCGGCTATTTTATTTGCGAGTATTTTCATCCTTTTGGCAGCTTTGCCGGAGGTGCTGGGCTTTGCCTGGCCGGAAAATGTCTCGACATGGCTATGGAAGGTATATAACTACTCCATGGGTGTGGTGGGCCTGCTTGTTTCTGCTACCACTGCCAGAAGCTTAAGTGAGTCCATGAATCGGAAGATGCCGAAGAACAAAGTGATCAACTCGACATCCGCAATGCTGGCTTCAATCGTTGGCTTCATGCTTTTGAGTGTCTCGCAGATAGATGGAGGATTCTCTTCCGAATACATGGGAACGAAAGGTTTATTGGCATCATTTGTATCCGCTTTCATAACAGTTAATGTCTATCGTTTCTGTGTGCTGAAGAATATTACGATCAAAATGCCGAAAGAAGTGCCGGGAACCATCTCGCAGACATTCAAGGATATGTTTCCCTTCGCCTTCTCTGTCCTTGGCATGGTGTTGATCGACTTGATCGTTCGGTCAGCGTTGAATGTGCCATTTGCCGAGGCTCTTGTCAAACTGCTTTCTCCTTTATTCACAGCAGCAGATGGTTATCTTGGGATTATGATCATCTGGGGCATGATGGCGTTCTTCTGGTTTGTCGGTGTACATGGTCCATCCATTGTGGAGCCTGCCATTGCAGCCATCATTTATGTCAATGTCGAGGCGAACCTTCAGCTTTATAATGCGGGGGAACACGCATCCAATGTACTGACAGTAGGACTTGGGAACTTTGTCGGGACAATGGGGGGGACAGGAGCCACACTTGTCGTCCCATTCATTTTCATGCTCCTGGCGAAATCCAAGCAGCTGAAGGCAGTAGGTAAGGCCTCCTTCATACCCGTCAGCTTTGCGGTGAATGAGCCCTTGCTTTTTGCAGCGCCGATCATCCTGAACCCGTATTTCTTCATACCATTCTTGCTCACACCGATGATAAACGTATGTATATTCAAGTTCTTCGTCGATGTCATCGGCATGAACAGCTTCATGTACGTCCTGCCTTGGGCCACGCCGGCACCGATAGGGCTTGTGCTCGGAACCGGCATGGGATTATGGTCATTTGTGCTGGTTTTGACTTTGATCGTCGTCGATTTCCTGATATACCTGCCATTCTGTAAGGTATATGATAAAGAACTTGTCATGCAGGAGGCGCGTAACGCGCAGCTGGAAGCAGCTGCAGCAAGTACACAGCCAGCTGCGTCTGCAGCAGTGAGCGGCATTGCAGCGACGCAAGCAGCAGAATCGGAAGTGACAGCCGTATCCGATGAAGTGAAACCGACCAACGTCCTTGTCCTCTGTGCTGGCGCAGGCACGAGTGCCATGCTGGCTAAAGCATTGACAGAAGGAGCTGAACGATTCAGTGTGCCGATTTCTGCATCTGCCGGCGCATATGGCTCCCATTATGAAATCATGCAAGACTACGATATGGTCATCCTGGCACCTCAGGTCGGATCGTATTTTGAAGATATCAAAGAAGACACCGATCGTCTCGGTATCAAGCTGGCAGCAACAAAAGGCGCGGAATACATCAGCTTGACCCGCGATCCGAAAAAAGCGGTGGATTACGTCATCGATCAGCTCAAATAAATAGGAGGGGAATCTTTTGAAAAGGAAGCTGGCATTTCTGTTTGTCTTGCTGTTAAGTTTTTCGAGTGCTTTCGCGGCTGTCCAGCCTGCTTCTGCTGCTGGTTATGACAGCTCCTTCATACGCGGTGCAGACATATCGACACTTGCCGACATGGAGAAAGCAGGGGCCAAGTACTATGAGAATGGCGTCCAGAATGATCCTTTGCAGATTTTGAAGGATAATGGAGCCAATTATGTCAGACTGCGCATCTGGAATGATCCGAAAGATGCAGCCGGCAATACGTATGGCGCGGGTACAAATGATTTGAAAACGACAATCGAGTTATCCAAACGTGCCAAAGCAAAAGGTTTGAAAGTCCTGCTCGATTTCCATTACAGCGATTTTTGGGTGGATCCAGGAAAACAGAATCTGCCTAAAAGCTGGCTGGGTCTGTCCTTTGATGAGCTGAATGCGAAGGGATATGATTACACGTACAGTGTTCTTGCGGAGATGAAAAAACAGAATGTCTATCCGGATATGGTCCAGATAGGCAATGAATTGAATAGCGGCATGCTATGGCCTTATGGAAAGAGCTGGGGTGAAGGCGGCGGAGAATTCGATAGACTGGCAGCTTTCCTTAAGTCGGGCATCAAAGCGGTGAAGGATACAGAGCCAAAGGACACAACATTAATGCTGCATTTGGCAGAGGGCGGAAATTATGAGACCTTCAAATGGTGGTTTGATGAAATAACAGCGCGCAATGTCGAATACGATACAATCGGTATTTCCTATTATCCATATTGGCACGGCACCTTGGATGACTTGGAAATGAATATGAATAACATCTCCAAGCGTTATGGAAAAGACGTCATCGTTGTCGAAACAGCATATGGAAATACAGCAGGCAATGCAGATGCTAAAGAAAATGCTTTTGGTCAGGAAGAAGCTGAAATTGCCGGGTATGCGGCGACGCCGAAAGGGCAGCATGATTTTATGAAGGATTTGGTGACATCCATTCAGCAAGTCCCCAATGATAAAGGGACTGGATTCTTCTACTGGGAACCGCTCTGGTACGATGGAAAGGTATCATGGGCGACGGCTGCAGGGATGAATTATCTCGGTGTGAAGGATCAGCCGGGAAATGAGTGGGATAATCAGGCTGTCTTCGATTTTAAAGGCAATGCCTTGGAAGCTTTGAAGATCTTTGGTACACCGAATACAGCTGCGCAGACGAACTATGCCAAAAATGCCAGTTTTGAGGCTGGCGGATCTGCAGGCAGTCCATCCGATTGGGTGAAGTGGATTGCTTCGGGTACAAGCGATACAGCAGTCAAATCGGAAGGCGATGCACTGGATGGAAGCTACAAAATATCCTTCTGGGATACGAAGTCCCATGAAGCGTCCATCTATCAGCAATTGAACGGGCTATCCAGCGGCACGTATAAACTGACAGCCTGGGTGAAGGCAGGCGGTACGCATACAGACTCTGAGCTTTATGTGAAGAACGGCGGTACACAGCTGAAACAGAGCATACCTGGTGCATTGTCCGATTGGACGAAGGTGACGATTGACAATATCAAAGTCACGGATGGCAAACTGGAGATCGGTATCTATGATAAAGCCGAAGCAAATGCTTGGTTGAATGTCGATCATGTAAAGCTTCGGAAAAAATAAACGAACCCCTGCAGTATATGCACTGCAGGGGTTTTCTATTATGTGGTGAGAGCCTCCAAGGAGTCGAGGATATGATCAATCAGATTGGGGAGATCACCCATCTGATTTTCGTTTATTTTTCTATCGAAGCGCACTTCCACTGCGTTTTGATAATGCTTTTGCTGTTTATCATATATATACTGCAGCGTTTGTTCCGGACGTCTCGGCGGTGTCCATATTTGGTTCAGGATCGATTCGATGACAGGACACTCCGTCTCGGGATTTTCCACTGTTAAATAGAAGAAAAGGCGTAATGTACAGCCGGGGTTTTTATCAGGTACTTCCAATATCTCATCCGCTAAATCAAGGAGGGATGCTTCCAGGCAGATTTCAGCGGTCACTTCCGCATTTTCCCGCAATGTGAAACCGAGCCGGAATTCACGTGACATGGAAGCCATCTCCATCCGGTCATGACGGGAAACGACAGTGATCTCCTTGTCCAGATTATCCAAATCATAGAGCTGATTCTCAAAAGCCACTTTCAAATTATCAAATACAGTAGGATCGAACATCGTGCAGGACCTCGCTTTTTCTATATGAGAAAACTCTAGCACAAGCCAGATATAGAAACAATCTTTACCAAAGGGTGCTAGTAAAAACATTGGGTATTCGTTACAATTTCATGGAAGACGAATGAGGTGACATACGTTGTTTAAGATATTACTGATCGAGGATGACAAAAGTCTATTTGAAGAAATTCGGACCCGTTTGACGCAATGGTCCTATGAGGTGTATGGAATAGATGATTTCGGACAGGTGATGGAAACATTCTCATCCGTTCAGCCGGAGCTTGTACTCATCGATATCCAGCTGCCGAGCTACGACGGTTTTCACTGGTGCCGGATGATCAGGGCGCATTCCAATGTGCCGATCATCTTCCTGTCCTCCAGGGATCATCCGATGGATATGGTCATGGCGATGCAGCTTGGCGGGGATGACTTTGTCCAGAAGCCATTTCATTTTGAGGTGCTGATCGCAAAAATCCAAGCTATTTTGCGCCGCGTCTACAATTACAGTACGGACAAAGTTACATTGAAGACATGGAATGGCGCAACGGTTGATTATGAAAAGAATGAAGTGGAAAATGATGCTGGAAAAGTGGAACTTACCAAAAATGAGATGTTCATCCTGAAGCTCCTGGTAGAGCAGAAAAACAAGATTGTCTCCCGTGAGAAGCTGATTACAAGCCTGTGGGATGACGAACGCTTCATCAGTGATAATACATTGACGGTAAATGTGAACAGATTGAGGAAGAAACTGGATGGGATCGGCCTGGGACAGCAAATCGAAACAAAAGTGGGACAGGGTTATTGCGCGCTGGAGGCAGATAGGCCATGATCCGGGAGTTTCTTCGGGATAAGGCAAGCTGGCTTGGTATGTTTGTCTTGCTTTCAGGCTTGCTTGTACTGATTGCGTATGTGGATACAACGATTCCTTTCGATTCCATACTCTATATATTATTGCTGTTCTGGCTGCTGCTGATCGTCTTTCTATTTTTTCGATATCATCGTGAAACGCGTTATTATCGCGGGTTGAGGGATTGGGAGAAAAGTCTGGACGCCTCGACGCTGCCAGAACCGGATCGACCATATGAATACATTGTTCATGAAAGCCTGCATGAACAGGTCAACTTCTTGAATCGTACTGCTGCCGATCGCCAGGAGTCATTGGAAAGGGAGAAGGATGAACTGCTTTCCTGGATCCATGAAGTGAAAACCCCGTTGACTGCCATGCAGCTGATCCTTGAGCGGGTGGAAGATGCGGCGTTGAAGCAGCAGCTGACGTATGAATGGCTGCGTGTACATATGCTGTTGGACACACAGATCCATCAAAAGCGCATTACATTTATCGAGAATGACTTATTCATCGAGAAGATTGATCTACATGCTGTCATCAGCCAGGAGATCCGGACCTTGCGCTCGTGGTGTATGCAGAAGGGAATCGGTTTCGACTTGGACCTGGAGGAGGAAGTGGTGCTGAGTGATACGAAATGGCTCACGTTCATTATGCGGCAGTTATTATCCAATGCAGTGAAGTATAGTGAAAACAGTGATATTTCCATTTCAAGCGAGAAAGTCGATGGACATGTACGCATCCGCATCGAAGATCGGGGCATCGGGATTGATGCAAAGGACTTGCCGCGTATATTCGATCGGGGTTTTACATCTACCATCCAACACGATAAAGCTGCCACCGGCATGGGGCTTTATTTGACCAAAAAGGCAGCAAAACCGCTAAGGATCGAAATAGACGCAGTATCTGATTTAGGAAAAGGCACATGCTTTACGCTCACTTTCCCAAAACGAAATGAAATGGTCGGCATGATGGGCGTGTGACAGGATTGTCACACGCTTTTGTACATTTGTTAGCTGAAAAGCAGGAGCATATCCCGGGGCATCCGTATACTTGAGGTAACAAATCAGATAAAGAGGTGCGAATGGATGGGAATTCTAGAAGCGACAAGAGTCCAGAAGAATTACGGGAATAAATTCAATAAACAGGAGGTGCTGCGAGGAGTCGACCTTAGTATCGAGGAGGGGGAATTCGTCGGTATCATGGGGTCATCCGGATCTGGTAAGACAACGCTATTGAATGTGCTTTCGTCCATTGATCGTGCCAGCGGCGGAACGATCCTGATTCAGAATAATGAAATCACGAATATGAAAGAGAAGAAGCTGGCCGAGTTCCGGAAAAACCATCTTGGGTTTGTCTTCCAGGACTATAACTTGCTTGATACGCTGACAGTGAAGGAGAATATACTGCTTCCGCTTTCCATCAAGAAAGTGCCGAAAAAAGAAGCAGATCGCATGTTTGCAGAAGTAGCCGACCAGCTTGGCATCACGGAGATACAAAACAAATACCCAAGTGAAATTTCCGGCGGTCAGAAGCAGCGGACATCTGCTGCCCGTGCGTTCATCCATGAGCCGAGCATCATTTTCGCTGATGAACCGACGGGAGCTTTGGATTCGAAATCGGCTTCCGACTTGCTTAATAAGCTTAGCTCGCTGAATGTCAACCGGAAAGCGACCATCGTCATGGTCACCCATGATCCGGCGGCAGCCAGCTATTGCAGCCGCGTCATTTTCATCAAGGACGGTCAGATCTATACGCAGCTGAACAAAGGCCAGCAGGAGCGCCAAGCCTTCTTCAGGGATATCATGTCCACGCAAGGTGTCCTCAGCGGGGTGCAAAATGAGCATTAATAGCCTGATATTTCGCAATCTGAAGAAGAATCTCCGTAATTATTATTTGTATGTGTTTGCCCTGATTTTCAGTTCCGGTTTGTACTTTGCCTTTGTTACCCTGCAATATGATAAGTCGATGGATCCGGTGGAAGGATCGGTGAAAGGCGGAGCGGGTATCGCCACTGCTTCTGTACTCCTTGTATTTATCGTCGCTATCTTCCTGCTGTATGCCAATACGATCTTTATCAAACAGCGCAGTAAGGAGATCGGTCTGTTTCAGCTGATCGGGATGACGAAGAATAAAATCTTCACTATATTGAGTGCGGAAAATGCCATTCTTTATTTCGGCAGCCTCGTTTTCGGAATAATATTAGGGTTTATCGGCTCGAAGCTCTTGATCATGGTGATGTTTAAGGCTACCGGGGTGGAAGGGATAGCTTCCTTGTCCTTTTCAACAACAGCTTTTCTTCAAACCTTGATCGTATTTATTTGTATCTATGCACTCATTGCGCTGATGAATTTGTTTTTCATTAAACGTCAGACGATCCTGTCATTGTTCCACGTGAAATCAAAGACAGAACTGACAGCAAGAAAGCTGTCTGTTTTCCAGATCATCATCGGGATTTGCGGCATTGCCCTGATTGCGGTAGGTTATGTTGTTTCCGGAAAGCTATTCGATGGAGATTTCACCTCTATGAAGGAATTATTCGGAGTCATGTTCTTTATCTTGTTTTCTGTCATCCTTGGAACCTATTTATTCTACAAAGGGTCTGTCGCCTTCCTGGTAAGCCTTGTCAGAAAGCAAAAGGGCGGTTACCTGAACATCAAGCAGGTATTGTCCCTTTCATCCATCATGTTCCGGATGAAGTCCAATGCAACGCTTCTAACCATCATCACGACAGTATCCGCATTGGCCATCGGACTGCTTTCCTTGAGTTATATCACGTTCTATTCCGCTGAAAAAATGGCTTATAACTATACGGGTGGAGCAGATTTCTCCTTATTGACAGAAAAAGATGCCGAAGCCTTCCGTCAGGCAATGGATGATAATGATATCGCTTATACAGAAGACAAAGCGGAAGTGTATACCGTACAGCTCAATATCGAGAAAATCCTGCAGACGGAGCTGGAGCTGAACTTTAATGCTTCCATGATGGATACGGCTGTCATCAGCGAGAAGGCAGCAGGGTTGGATGTGGCGCCGGATGAGCTGAAATTGACCGGCTATAATGAGCTGCTGCAGCGTTTCATGTCTCTGAAGGACAAGGGAGATGTAGTTATCCATGGGAAAGAGAAGGAAACAGCACTGCATTATACAGGCATGGAGGACGAATACCCGATTTCTAATTATTACACCATGGGCGGATTGCCGACAATGATAGTCGATGACGCACTGTTCCAGGAGCTGAAGCAGGATATCAATCCAGATTTGAATCAAGGCTATCACTGGTATTTCGGTTATACGATTGAAGATGATGATCAATTGACAAAGGCGAATGCTATATTCAATGATTTGGATTTTGAGGCAAAGGATAATAGTGAATCCAGAATCGACGCCGCTAAGGAGCAGAAATCGACGATGGGCTTGGCTTTATTCATTGTAGGATTCCTCGGCCTGACATTCCTGATCACGTCTGGCTGTATCCTGTACTTCAAGCAGATGGATGAAGCAGAAAGCGAGAAACCAAATTATACGATCCTCCGCAAGCTTGGCTTCACGACTGCGGATCTTCGCCGGGGCATCCAGCGCAAGCAACTGTTCAACTTCGGTATTCCGCTTGTCCTCGGGCTCATGCACAGCTATTTTGCTGTCCAGTCCGGCTGGTTCCTGTTCGGTTCGGTGATGATGACACCGATGATCATCGTAATGATCATTTATACAATTCTGTATTCGATCTTTGGCATCCTTTCTGTTGTCCATTACAACAAAGTCATTAAACAATCACTTTCATAAGGGGCTGCATGCAGCCCTTTTCTTTTTTGGGAGGTGTCATATGTTTATTCATCAACTGATCTTCCGAAATATAAAAAGAAATCTGCGACACTATTATTTATACTTTTTTGCACTTGTCTGCAGTACGGCATTATATTTTGCCTTTGTCACCCTGCAATACGAGGCCGCGGCCGGAGAATTGGACGATTCATTCAAAGTGCAGGCGGGTATTGAAGTAGCCTCTTATTTGCTTGTATTCATTGTAACGGTGTTCCTTCTGTATGCGAACGGATTGTTTTTGAAGCGGAGAACAAAGGAGATCGGATTGTATCAGCTGGCCGGGATGACGAAAGGGAAGTCAGTTTTTTGTTCATGATGGAAAATGCCATACTTTATGCTGGGAGTCTTTTGGCAGGCATATTAACCGGGTTTATAGGATCCAAACTATTGATGATGATGATTTTGTATAAGATGATTGGAATGAGTCAGGTTGTTGTTCTGAAGTTCACTTGGCAAGCAGTCGGCCAAACAGTGATAGTGATCATGATCTTATATGTACTGCTCATGGTGATGACTACCCTGCAAATCGGGAGACAAGCGCTGCTGGCTTTATTCCAGCAGCAAAATAAAACAGAATCTCCTGATCAGCGTGTCACTTGGTACCAAGTTGCCATCGGGATTGCAGGAATCCTGTTGATTACTTCTGGTTATTATACTTCTGCGATTCTCTTCGATGGTGATTTTGGGGACTTTGCAGCTTTGACAAGAATGATGGGATACACACTGGCCAGTACCATGATCGGAACGTATTTTATCTATAAAGGCTCTGTCACGCTGCTGCTCCTTATTATTCGAAAAAGCAAGCAAGGGTATTTGACAATCCAACAGGTGCTGTCGATTGGTTCGATTATGTTCCGGATGCGCACGAATGCTTTCTTACTCACGGTCATCACGACAGTCATGGCACTGGCAATCGGTTTTCTATCCCTTGGCTCCATATCCTATTATTCTGTTGGAAAAGATGCTGATTCTGCAACTGGAGGGGCAGATTTCTCTTTCGAATCCAATGATGATCAGCAGCAATTCCGCCAGAAGCTGGACAAAGCAGCAATCGGATTTAAAGGGGAAGAAAAAGACATTGTTCAGTTGGATGCCGACATATCAGCAATCCTCGAAGAAGACAGTAACATGTCATCCCTGCAGAATATGACATTCATTCCGGCAGAGCAAGCTGGGTTTGATGTAGAAACTGGTCATGTCATCTTAGCAGGGGATGATGACCGATCGAATGCAGCTGCAACGTTCCATGCAGGAGAAATAGTTGTCCATCCAGCTGGTGGAGATGTACATTTGCATTTGGAAGACATTGTAAACCGTTCTCCGCTGCCAACTATCGTGACGTACGGCGGTCCTGCAGCAGTAGTCGCTGCAGCTGATTTTCAAAAACTCCGACATGATGATGCAGCTGAGCAGCAGACACTTTACTTCATCACTCTCCAGGATGAGGAAGATGAAAAAGAAGCCGTAAAGTTATTTTCTAAGCTGAACATAGAGGGATGGGCTATGTCCAAGCAGCTAGCTTTGGAATCCAGCAAGCTGGCAATGGGTCTGTACATGTTCATCGTCGGATTTTTGGGACTTGCTTTCTTGCTTACCTCCGGCTGTATTCTATACATCAAGCAAATGGACGAAGGTGATAGGGAGCGGCCTACGTACATGATATTGCGCAAGATCGGATTTACGAAAACAGATTTGCGTAAGGGAATTGTCCGCAAGCAGCTCTTTCATTTCGGGATTCCTCTTGCCATAGGGTTGTCTCATGGTTATTTTGCAGTGAAGTCCGGATGGTTTTGGTTTGGCACCTCTTTATGGCTGCCGATGGTGACAGTCATGATTGTATTTGCTTTGCTTTTTTCCGCTTTTGGTATGTTATCTGTGCTTTATTATAAAAGCGTCATTACAAGATCCCTTCAGGACAGTCGATAGACTGTCCTTCTTTGTATATGATAGCCTGTAGTTAACCAAAGAGGCGGAAGGGTATAGGGAAGTGAGAGTGTGATACATACTAGTAGCAGCAAAGGAGGAGAATCGCATGAGAATACAGATGATTCTTTTTGCAGCCGTTTTGATGCTTACGGCTTGCGGAAATGATGAGCCGCAAACGCAAGGTCATGTACATTCAAATGACACAGATCATATGCAGCATGATGAATCGGGTGAATTACCGGAGGGTCTTGAAGAAGCGGAGGATCCCAAATTCCCGCCTGGCAGCAAGGCAATCATCCAAGCCGATCATATGGAAGGAATGAAGGGTGCAGAAGCGACCATTGTCGGTGCCTTTGATACATATGCATATGAAGTGACATATACATCCACGGACGGTGAGCATGTGGATAATCATCGCTGGGTCATCCAGGAAGAGCTGAAGGAAGCGGATGAACATCCGCTAGAGCCAGGAATCGAGGCGACGCTTACGGCGGACCATATGGAAGGGATGAAAGGTGCCACTGCGATTGTGGAGGATGTCGAGGATACAACGGTGTATATGGTGAATTATAAGTCGATGGCAACAGGGGAAGAAGTGAAAAACCATAAGTGGCTCACCGAGGAAGAGTTGGCGCCTATGAAGGATAGCTCCGATTGAAGGGGCTATTTTTTATGTAAAAATTCACTTTACAAAACGTAATCGTTACGATAATATACAAAACGTAATGATTACGAATTTATTGGCATACATATATATTTGAGGGGGAAAACGGATGCGGAAATTTCTGATAAAGACATTGGGAATGGCGATACTTATCTTGCTGCTGGCAGCATGTACGGATAATGCCGATTCAGAAGGAGACAAGAAGCACCTCGCCTTCGTATATAATTTTGCGACCAATTCCTTGGATCCGAATGTGGATTCCAGTTATGTACCACTGCGTGCCGGAATGACAGAAACGCTGGTCAGATTGAATGAGGAAACGTTGACAATCGAACCGTGGCTTGCTGAGAGCTGGGAAGGCACAAACGAGGGGAGGGAGTGGACGATCAAGCTTCGTGAAGGCATCGATTTCCAAAATGGAAAACCGATGGATGCGGCTGCGGTGAAAGCATCATTGGAAAGATCCTTGAAGGATAATGTAGCGATCCAGAATGCACTGAAAATCGATGCCATCGAAGTAATGGATGATAGGACCCTGCATATCACGAATACACAGGCGTTTCCTGAGTTCGTATCGGAGCTTGTAAACCCAAATGTATCCATCATTGATGTGGAAGCAGGCGACTTTGTCAATAATCCGATTGGGACAGGCCCTTTCAAGCTTGAATCATTCACGCCTGGCAGTAAATTGGAGCTAGTTCGGAATGAGGGCTATTGGGATGAAAAAGCTAAACTTGATTCTGTGACCTTCTCCTTCAATGAAGATGCGAATGCTCGTTCTTTAGCTTTGGAGTCAGGTGATGCGGATGTCGTCTTCCGACCGGAAGTGGAAAGCATCGGGAGCTTGGAGGAGAAGGAAGGCGTGAAGGTGGAATCGACCGAAACCTTCCGCGTGCACCAGCTGACGATGAATATGGAGCGGGAAGCCCTGAAGGATGTGAATGTTCGCAAGGCTTTGGATGCCTTGATTGATCGGGAGGAAATTGCACAGTCTGTATTGCTAGGATATGCAGAGCCGGCAAAAGGGCCGTTCCCTGGCTCCCTGCCATTTGCGCCAAGCTATAGTGAACATGAAACGGGAGAAGATGTTGCAAAGGAATATCTTGAAAAAGCTGGCTATACCCTCGTGGATGGCAAAATGCAGAAAGACGGGGAGCCTCTTGAGCTTACCATGCTGACCTACTCTTCCAGGGCTGACCTTCCATTGATCGCACAGATATTCCAATCGGATGCGAAAAAGCTTGGTATTGACGTGGAACTGCGTCAAATAGAGATCCCGGAAGAATACATGGCATCAAATCGGGATTGGGATTTAGCCACATACAGTAACCTGACAGCCCCTCGTGGTGATGCTGGATATTACTTGAATGCCACATATCACCCAGACGGAGCTTTGAATTTCAGTGGTGCAGATGAACCAGAGCTGACGAGGATCATCGATGAATTAAATGTAACAGTCGATGCCGATAAGCGTGCAGAGCTATCTGAAGCAGCTGCCGATTACGTAGATGAAAATCAAATCAATTCATTTGTGATTTATCCAGACACGCTCGTTGCCTATGATGAAACGAAAGTGAAGAACTGGGTCACGACAAGAAGTGAATATTATATGATAACAAATCAATTGGATGTGAAGTGATGTTTCGTATCATTGGGAGAAGATTGCTGGAGGTTGTACTGTTCGTCTTATTCGTCACCTTCTTCAGTTTCCTTTTCCTTCGCCTTGCACCAGGTGATCCAGCGCTTACGATCCTGAATGTGGATGAACTGAATGTAAGCCAAGAGCAGGTGGAGGCGCTGAGGGAGGATATGGGCTTCAACGATCCATTACTTGTCCAATATGGAAAGTGGCTGCTGGATTTCCTTCGTCTGGATTTCGGCAATTCCTATATCACCAGTCAGCCGGTATCGGAGATGCTGCTGACTGGTCTTCCGGCTACATTGGAGCTGACCATCGGTTCCTTGATCGTCATGCTGCTGGTCGCGATTCCATTGGGATCCCTTTCCGCTTTATACAAGGATAGCTGGATCGACCATGTCAGCCGCTATTTCTCCATCATTGGTGCTGCCGTCCCCAGTTTCTGGCTCGGACTGATCATGATTGATATGTTTGCTGTCAGATTAAGCTGGTTCCCGACAATGGGACGTGACAGCTTGCTATCCCTTGTGCTGCCGGCAGTGACATTGGGACTTGCTATTGCGGGTGTTTATGTACGGCTGCTCCGTTCCAGTCTGTTGGACTCCTTGGGACAGGAGTTTGTCCGCGCGGCAAGGGCGCGGGGTATTTCGGAAGGACGCATCTTCTTCTCGCATGCTTTCCGACACAGCTTGCCGCCAGTCATCACGGTATTCGGTGTCAGCCTGGGCAGCTTGATCGGCGGTGTTGTCGTGGTGGAAGTATTATTTGCTTACCCCGGTGTAGGAAAGCTCGTCGTTGATTCTATCCGTCAGCGTGATTATCCGCTGATTCAAGGCTATATCGTCCTGATGGCGGCTATTGTCTTCATCGTGAATACATTAGTGGATCTATCTTATCGATATGTAAATCCTGAACTTCGATTAAAAGAAAGGAAGCTCAGCTAGATGAGTGTCATGGCTCTTTCCCCTGAAAAAATAAAGAAAACCAAGGCCTGGCTGATCAGTGCGCTTTTGGTCCTGTCATTGGCAGTGGCGGCATATACGTTCCTTTACTTGAAGCATGATGCCAACATGACAGATGTCGGGAACCGGCTGGCATCCCCATCGTGGGAGCATCCCATGGGGACGGATCATTTAGGCCGTGATGTGCTCACGAGGCTCTTACTCGGATTCCGTTTGACTGTCGGCTACAGTTTGATTGCTTTGGCTGCAGCAGTTATGATCGGTGTTCCTTTCGGCCTGCTTGCAGGAATACGGGGAGGCTGGGTCGATCGGCTATTCATGCGGATCGCCGATGGTTTCCTTGCTTTCCCCGATACAGTGATTGCCATTGTGCTAAGCGGTCTGCTGGGGCCGGGTATTGGTAACTTGCTGTTTGCCATCGTTCTTGTAAAATGGGTCAACTATGCCCGGATGGTACGCAGCACAGTGCTGACAGAAGTGCAAAAAGACTATATCACCATTGCCAGGATCAATGGTCTGTCCACGTTTACGATCATGCGCAGACATCTTATGCCGCATATCATCGGGAATGTCCTCGTCCTGTCCAGTTTGGATTTCGGTAAAATCATTTTGCTCATTTCTTCGCTTTCATATATCGGTCTTGGTGCACAGCCGCCGACCCCGGAGTGGGGCGCCATGCTGAATGAATCCAGGCCTTACTTCCAGGCGAACCCCGAAATGATGGTCTATCCTGGACTGGCCATCGTTGCAGTGGTGTTAGTGGCGAATGTTCTCGGTGACTATTTACGAGATGAATTTGATGTGAAAAAGGAGGTGCAGCCATGATTTTATCAATCAAGGATTTAACGGTATCACATGGAGAAAAAACGCTTGTGGATCACGTCAGTCTTACCATCGATAAAGGAGAATGGTTCGCCCTCGTTGGTCAAAGCGGCAGCGGGAAAACGATGCTGTCACAAGCGATCGGTCAACTGCTTGGACCTAATCTAAGTGCATCCGGAAGCGTCATTTATCAAGGGGATAATATTCTTGAACGGACGAAACAAGAAATGAAAGAGTTGAGAGGAAAAGCAATCAGTTATATTTTCCAGGACTATCACGGCTCCTTCACACCTTTCCTGACGATCCTGCAGCATATGGAAGAGTATTTGCAAACACATGGAGTGAAAGAAAAGCAAAAGCGTAATGAAATGACGAAAGAGGCGCTGGAATCTGTCGGTCTGGATGCCAGCTTTGGTAAGCGATACCCATTCCAGCTGAGCGGCGGCCAGCTGCAGCGTGCTTCTATCGCACTTGCACTTCTTTTGGAGCCGGACATCCTGATTGCTGATGAAGCAACGACTGCGCTTGATAGCGTATCTGCGCATAGGATCCTTTCCTTGCTGCAAGAGCTGCAGCAAAAAACAGGCTGTGCGATTCTTTTCATTACACATGATTGGCGCCATGTTGTTCGCTATTCCCATAAAATCGCTGTCATGAAGGATGGTAAGATCATGGAAGTCGGAACAAAACAAAAGCTCATCCATCAGCCGGAACATGCATATACGAAGCAGCTGATTCAAGCTGCCCCGACATTGCCCATGCGCGTCAGGGAGATAAGCAAATGAGGCGCGTTGTCGAAATGCATGATCTCAAAAAAAGCTATACTCCCGATAAGCTGGCTGTCAATGATGTCTCTCTCTCCATTCACGAAGGTGAAAGCTTAGGCTTGGTAGGGGAAAGCGGATGTGGAAAAAGTACATTGGCGCGCTGCCTGTTGGGAGTAGAGACAATTGATGGCGGATCGATTATATTTAATGGAGACCCCCTTGCGAATGCCAGCCGGAAAGACCTTCGAAACTATCGCCGCAACGTACAGACCGTCTTCCAAAATCCAACCGCCTCTTTGAATCCGAAGATGAGAATCAAAGATTCACTGCTGGATCCATATTTGCAGTTCCAGCATGAACTTCAGCTAGGGCACTTTCATTTCTCCTCCAAGCAAGCATTTGTACAGCAGCTGCTGGAAACGGTGGAACTGCCAAAAGAGCTGGGGGATCGTTTTCCGCATGAGCTGAGCGGCGGACAAAAACAACGGGTGACCATTGCCCGTGCCATCAGCATCGAGCCCAAGCTCATCGTCCTGGATGAACCAACGGCAAGCCTGGACGTCCTTTCCCAGGGAGCGATATTGAAGCTTCTTGCTTCTCTCCAGGAAACACTAGTTATGTCATACTTGTTTATTTCCCATGACCTTGCTGCTGTTTATCAGCTTTGCCAGCGCATCGCAGTCATGAAAGATGGCGAGCTGCTCGATTTGTTTGATAAAGAAGATATTTATGATAATCAGCGTCACAATTATACAAAGGAATTGATCGGCATATTTTAAGCGGATACTCTCTGGGAGCATCCGCCTTTTTTATACTTCGAATTGCTTCAGGAGATCACCTAAAGACATCTCCCCGATGTTTCCCTCTGGCCGCTTCCGGACAGCAACTGTTTTATCCTGCATCTCCTTATCCCCGACAATAAGCAGATAAGGCACTTTCTGCTGGGAGCCTTCCCGTATTTTCAGCCCGATTTTCTCCGAACGATCGTCAACGGACACGCGATAGCCTGCTTTTTGAAGATCCTCGCCAACGGCCTTGGCATATTCTGCGTGCGCATCGCTGATCGAGAGTATGCTTGCCTGAACCGGTGCCAGCCAGAAGGGGAAGTCGCCTGCATAATGCTCGATGAGAATGGCCATGAAGCGCTCGATCGATCCATAGATGGCACGATGGATCATGATTGGCTGTTTGCGGCTGTTTTGCTGATCGATATAGCTGCAGCCGAATTTCTCCGGCATTTGGAAATCCAGCTGGACAGTGCCGCATTGCCAGCTTCTTCCGAGACTGTCGAGAATGTGGAAATCGATTTTCGGACCGTAAAATGCACCGTCACCGGCGTTCACCTTATAAGCGATCCCTTGTCTTTCAAGGACATTCTCCAAGGCAGCCTCCGCTTGATCCCAAATTGCGGGGGAACCCATGAAATCTTCTGGACGAGTGGATAGCTCTACCTCATAAGAGAAACCGAACAGGCTGTAAAAATCATCGATCAAATGAAGGACTTTTTCCACTTCTTGTTCGATTTGATCCTCACGGACGAATAGATGCGCGTCATCCTGTGTAAATGATCGGACGCGCAGAAGCCCGTTCAGTGAACCGGATAGTTCGTGACGGTGCACCAAGCCCAATTCGGCATAGCGCAGGGGGAGATCCCGATAACTGCGGAGCTTGCTGTTATAAATCAGCACTGCACCAGGACAGCTCATCGGTTTGATGGCGTAGCGCTGATCATCGACTTCGGAGAAATACATATTTTCGTGATAATGATCCCAGTGACCGGACCGTTCCCAGAGCTGCTGCTTCATCATGATCGGCGTCTTGATTTCATCGTAGCCAGCTTGGGCATGCTTTTCTTTCCATAATTCCTCCAGTTTATTGCGCAGTGCCATTCCCTTTGGCAAGAAGAAGGGCATGCCTGGTGCTTCCTCCATGCTCAGGAATAGCTCGAGCTGCTGTCCTAGTTTACGATGGTTCCGTTTTTCTGCTTCAGCTTGTTTGTTCATGATAATTTCCTCCTTTGAAATAAAAAAGACCACAATCCTCCCGTGATCGGGACGATTGTGGTCGTGGTTCCACCCAGATTTCCGCCAATGCATTGGCGCTTGTATGAGATAACGGTTCCTCCGATAGCGGATACTGTGACTTCCCCGCCATAGCTTGAAGGTGGTAATCCAAATCGTTCTCCTGCAGGGCTCTCAGCCGTTGACCCTGCTTTCTGTTTAGGAGAGGGATGACTTGCATCATGTCCTTCGCATTGCTTTTCCGATATGAAATTGTAAATAAAAAAGACCGCAGTCATCTCCCTGAAGGGACGATTGCGGTCGTGGTTCCACCCTAATTCCACCAGCAAACAGCTGATGCTCTTAAAAAAGCGATAACGGTCTTCCCGATTACGGATACTTGAGTTCCCCGTAATAGCTCCAAGGCGGTAATGCATGTGCTTATCTGCGAAGGTTCCAGCATTTCCTTCGCTCTCTGGAAGAAAGAGGCGCGTGCATGTTGTCCTTATCAACGCTTCTGTTGTGTTGTATGCTCATTATACAGATACTGGATATAGACGTCAAATGGAAATGAGGGATTTTTATGCAGGATTGGATCGGAACGGAAAAAACTATATAATGATTTGATTACACAGCGCATCAAAAGATAGGCAGATCGGATATATCAGCTATTATCAATTGATTTAGTTTTAGTGTAGTAAAGCGGATACATCTTATAAGGTATTACATAACCAAAGGGCAACATATAAATATTGTTGCCCTTCATTAATATGCACTTCTTTTAACCTTGTTTTCTTAAATGACCTCCATTTCTGTTTGTATTGATTTAGTATTAGAACCAGTCTGCTCATCGCTTTAAAGAAATCTTCGTATTTTCTCACTATGATTAGAGATATTCTCTCTTTACTCCTAGTTCTTCTTATTTAAGTGGAGCAATAGCCGTTTATGCAGTATTTTATTTATATTATATTATATGGATCCATTGGGAATAAGATATTTTGTGGTTTTGACCTGGATGATACTTCTGCTAATAATCTTCTTATTATCTCCTGTTATTTCTTCATTATAGATATCTCTATTATTCCCTGACAATTTGGAATCCTCGGCTATATTGTCATGCAGTCAGTTTGCCTTTTCTGATAGCATCTGCTTTATACATAGTGTATAACTCTATGGATACTTTAAAAGGAACATCCAACATTCTGGTAGTCTTTGCAGGATTGGAGCGTGATACTACAGCAAAAGAAGATAGATTGAATATCCTTTGCATTAAGGTCTGTGAAAATCTTAATTCCTCCAATCTAGATCTGGAGGTGATAATAACAGTGCTCGACAATCTGCATTTCTTTAACTGAATACTATCTCCTTCAAAAGAATAGCCACTAAATAACCCACTTCGTATTTGACTAATCAGGATATAGGATACTAATACAAAAGCTACGTACCAAAAAGAAGGCAAGTAGAAGTATACTATTGCTATTGCTGCCAACCATAAGTAACTTGTTCGTATCAGCTTTGGGATTATAGACTTTTTAGGAACTGTAGTCATAACTTCATGTAGACGAAATTCGGGTAACATTTCTTCAATAAGGGATCTTGCTTTCTTCTCGTTAATAAAGGGAAACAGAACATTGGAGGTCTGGACTTCTTGATTATCACTGTCATTAGTGCTAATTATTCGTACTTTAACTAGACCGGTAAGTTTATTTAGTAATGAATATTTGATACTTACAGCTTGTATTTTGTGTTTTGGAATTGAAAAGTCTGTTTTATTTACTCTTCCCTTGCTGATAAAGATTCTATTTTGATCAGTAGCTACGGAAAAGTCACCATACTTAAGGTAAGTCTTAAGTACACCATACCCAGTGGATATGATAAGCAATGATAATATTCCCAAAGACATGAGCCACCAGCTACTTGTAAAGAAACTTACTACTTGTTCCACATTCAGTTGGACGGAAAATAACCTCTCTACATTTCCATAAAATGAATAAAGTAACGTAAAGAACAAAACAAGCTTTAAAGATGTAACTGATCCAATAATAATCTCCTTATTAGAGATTTGATAGATAGTTTTCCTTAAAGGATGCTTAAGAGTACTCATTTCTTGTTCTTCCGCATCTGGATTGTCTTTCAGTATAGAACCGTACTTAATTAAATTATGTTTAATCTCTTTTGAACTTTCATGAGTTAACATGTCTAATTTTACTGAGCTTTTATTATCATTTGCTCCTACGTCTAATAAAAGTATGGTTAATCCTAATAATCGATGGAAAAAAGGTGTATATTCATTTATACCTTGTATTCGTTGGAATGGAATGTGCCGGTCTATCTTTATAAAGCGACCACTCTTTATATGCAGCCCTTCATTATCAAAGAAGTATCCAAAATGCTTCCATTCTAGGACAATTGAGATAGCTTTATAAATACTATAAGCTGCAATAATCCATTTGACATTATCAAAAGGGAAAGGCGAAAACCTAGTTGTAGAGATAACCGATAAAAATATCGAGAAGAAGATTATCTCTCTCAGCGACCGGAGAGCTTTTAAACCCATCCATAATGGAGGGAGTCTTTTATAGACTGTTTCTGGATTGCTTATACTACCCATCGATATGCCTCGCTTCCCCATTGGAATTGGTTATATTCATTCCGGACAAGTCGGATATCAGTTGGCGAATGTGCTGGGCTTCTTGTTCAGGTAGCGCTGGGATTTCGTGTACATAAGCTATAGTACCAATTTTTAGAGTGGATAGATTATATCGTTTCAGCAGAGGGTGCTGATACGTGTTTACATAGTAGACCTTATTCATAGGGATGATTTTATAAGACTTCTTCAGGAAACGACCATATTTGAGTTGAATGCTGTTCTCGTTAACTTCATATCTCCAAGTCCTTTGCTTGAATTTTGGTATATAAAAGAACTCAATTATGAAGGAAAGTACTAAAAGGATAGTACCTAAAAGGAAAACAGTATCCCACCAATTAGGCCAATTATAAGTAGTCTTTAGAAGGTATAGTACTCCTAATATACAAAATACGACTGAATAGACGATAATATCGACTAATCTCCAATACTTGATTGCATACGGAGAAATTTTCTTGGAAGGTTCTTTAAGTGTTAAATGCATAGAAATCTCCCTTATAAATGTTTATACAGTGAAATTATAGCACCATATTTCTCCTAATAATGATAAAGAAAATATGAAGTTAAACAACCCACTTTTTACATTTAGTTAATAATATTCCAAAAAGAGGGAAAAGGGACTATTATGAAAGTACGAATTTAGATTATTTTGGAAAATGTTATTGTATTAAAGATTTTGCTGTTTTATATTGATTGTGCAAGCTTGCAAAATATTTGAAAAAAAGGAGAATGAAAATTATGGGAGCAGCATGGGCGCTAATTTCAAGACTATCAGGGGCAGCATACAACTGGGCAGCAAAAAATATCGGCACAGTTTGGAACTGGATCAAAAACGGTGCTACTTTCGAGTGGATCAGCGATAAGATTGATTCCATCATTAACTAATACTTATTAAAAAAAGGGATAGAGTCGCAACCTCTATCCCTTTTCTATCTAATAAACAGTGGGCGCTGTTTATTAGCTTCCATACATATTCTTATTTAGGCCCCCACGACCAGAATAAGATTCGTCTCATACAGCTTACGCTTCAGAGAAGATATTGTATAGAAGAATGAAAACATGGGTGCACATATTATACTATAACTGTATTTCCATGTATATTCTTTTAAACAGGGAATATGACGTTCAAAGGTCTTTTGTTTTCATAATATCCATTTCCTTATGACGTCGTTTTTGAAGGGATTTTCTTCCTCTGACCCACTCTTCTATCAATAGGATTAATCCAATGATCAGTAGTACAACGAACATAGTGACACTTTCAAGTCTGTTTGTAATAAACATCCAAGACATTGCAGCAATAAATATTACAGGTATGAAAAAACCGAATATGAAGCCATTTCTAGTAGCCATAAAATATTGGATTGCTGACAAAACAAAGATTATGAGGAATACGGATAACTCAGGCATTTAAATCCCTTCCTTTTCGCTATTGTATTTTTGGATGATTAGTCGAGCATCTTCAAGTGTTATACGTTCTTCTATTGCTAATTTCTTTATAAAGCTAACCAACTCTTCAGATTCACTTTCTTCCACTAATTCAATTTTTTGTATCAGTCGATTCAATCTTAGCCGCACTGTTGGATAAGATACTTCATACGCTTTGGCTAAGTCCTTTAATGAACCAGAATTAAGGATGAACTTACGTATAAATTCAAGGTCTTCAGAATCCAACGATAAGATCCACGAAGGAACGTCCTTCTTGTTCATCTCTTTCCCCCCTTGGTTATAATAATAACACGATTTTAATAAAATTAAACATATTTTTATTATTTTGTTTAAAGTAATTAAGGTTTATCTTAACTTTATTCAAAAAACTCTGGATGTCATGTGAAGTATTTGATACCATATCCTTGAAAGTTCCCTTGGTGTTCCCATAAAAAAGTGTTTGAAGGAGGAAACTAATAATGTTAGCCGTTTGTTTCAGAGAATTTAAAAGTTTGTTCAAAAGCATACGTTCTTTAATCATAATAGGTGTTATCTTCGGTGTAACACTTGGCGCAGCCAAACTTGTCAGTTCATTTCAACGTCAACTTCAAGAATTGGGATTAGGTGATAGCGCATATGCAACAGGTCTATTGATCTTGATTCTCATAGCAAGCCCCCTCTTTGTATCCACTCTCACACACAGTACGATAAATGAAGAATTTAAATCCAGGACCATCAGGTTCATTGCGACAAAAACCTCAAGAGAAAACATTGTGATTGGTAAGTTTCTTGGGAATTTATTTTTTTGGATCGTTTGCTTATTCGTTGCCTTATTGTTAATTATCCCCTTCTCCAAGGCCTTTCACGTCCCGGAACTTATGCAATCCATCGTTTTTGTATCTTATTTTGTAGGATTGTCCTTATTGTTATCGACTCTTATTCCAAAACCCGGAGTGACTGGCTTTCTAGGAATGGCCATTGCGGTTGTCGTACCAATATTAGGTCTTTGGAGTATAGCATCTGAAAATATATTCCTTAAGATATATAGCTACATTACACCATACTATTTCTTCAGTCAGGATAATGACTTATATATCTATATAGTATTGATCTTCCCTATTATCTTTTTAGCTATAAGCCTATTCACAATTAGAAAGAGGGATTTATAATGTACGCAATAGAGACAAATAATCTCACAAAAAAGTATGGTGAAAAAACAGTCGTTAACCAAGTTAATCTAAAAGTCAAAAAGGGATCGGTATTTGGTTTTTTAGGTAAAAACGGTGCCGGTAAGTCTACATTGATTAACATGTTAACTGGTTTAGCAATCCCTACTTCAGGAACTTTCAAATTAAATTTGAATGATTCAGGTTCGAAAAAGAAAGTGCAGGCTAAGGTGGGAGTAATGCCGGATTATTCATCTTTCTACGATGATTTATCCGCATTAGAACATCTAAGGTATTTCAGCAAGATCCTGGGAGTGAAAATGAAGAAAGAGGAATATATTAGACTGCTTGAAATGGTTGGTTTAGAAAGCGACACCAAGCTAAAGGTCAAAAAGTTTTCTTTTGGTATGAAGAAAAAGCTGGGGATTGCACAGACCTTATTAAATAATCCCGATATCATCTTCTTGGATGAACCAACATCCGGAGTTGATGCTAATTCTGTTTTGACTATACATTCTCTTATAAAAGATATATCAAGTGATGGTACTACGGTGTTCCTAACATCACATAACTTAGACGAGGTCGAGAAATTATGTGATGAGATATCTATAATGGACAAAGGTGCTATAAAGCTACAAGGGAGTATCGATTCCTTAAAAAAGGAATTCCAAAAAAACCTAACTGTTACCGTTAAGCACGGCCATATACCTGCGCAGCATAAAGATAACTTAAAGCATAAACTAGATTCCCTCGCATCAAACGTAGAGTGGGAGGAAGAATACGTAAGGTTTGTAGTAGCGGAAGAGAAAAAGATTTCTTCCATAAATCGTTTATTTACTGGATTGGATGTAGACGTATATCGAATTCAGGTATATGAACCGTCATTAGAAGAGATATTCCTGAATACGGGAAAAGAAGAAACTGTTCCTTTAAGATCTCATCATGCTGTTTAATCCAAAAATTTATCATCGCTGTAAACAACAGCTATGTTAACCAGGGTTAAAAGAACAATAGGCCTGCCCGCTGGTTGCTCCCTACATTGGCACTTAGAGTTGTTTAAGTGCTTGGAGCCGTTCGGCGGTCGTTTGTTTGAAGGATATTATCTGGAGTGAGCAGCAGGGCTTTGCATCACTATCTGCCACGGTAAGACGAAAACGAAGAAATTCCTGCAATGGGCTACTCTATCATTGTAATGCAAATAGAACCGCAAATTCGCGGTTCTATTTTTTTAATTTTGACTATCGATGAGATGCAGGCAGAAGTCGAGATCTTTTTCCAAATGCTGTTTCATTAATTCCTCTGCACGTTCTGGCTGCCGGTCCTTTATCGCTTGGAAAATATCTTCATGCTCCTCAATCAGAAAAGGGCGGTTGTAAAATACCACGGTCTTACGGAATAAGTAAATGATGCTTTGCATGCGGTTGATTGTATCGATCAGTCTGTCGTTGCCGCTGGTTTGGACAATGATCTGATGGAATCTTTCGTTGGCATCCATGATTTCATCATAGGATCCGGTTTTTCCTGTTTCCACACAATCCGCCAATGTCTCCAATTGATCTGCGGAAGAATAGGTCGCCGCACAGCGTGCGCTGTATCCTTCCAAAAGCATGCGAACCTGAAAAATATTCCGCAGATCTTTATCAGTCGGCTTTACTACTTTTTTATTGATGATCAGCCCTTCATATTCCAATCTTTTGATCGCATCACGGATTGGCGTTCGGCTGAAACCGAGATCAGCTGCCAGCTTTTCTTCCGTGATTTTTTCACCGCTTTGCAGCTGACCGTTCAATATCTTGTCCCGTACCATTTCATAAGACTGCTGCACGGCTTTTTTCTTATCCATATTCATCTATCTCCACCTTAAGTTTTCCCATTCGGATAAAATCTGCAGGGTTTACCCTCATCATAACAAATCCTGATAAAAAGACAAATGCACCAGAATGCAAAACGAAAATAACAAAATTGTATACAATTTCTTGATTAAATGTATACAAAATAATATAATTATGTTTAAATTGAGAATGCAAACGTATTCAATACTTTTTTTGGAGGCGAACAGATCATCATGGAATCAAACATAGGCTTTATTGGACTTGGGATTATGGGGAAACCGATGGCATTGAATTTAATAAAAGCAGGTCAAAATGTAACCGCTTTTGATATTAATAAGGCTGCTGTCGAACAGCTGGCAGAAGCAGGAGCAAAACCAGCTCTGTCCATCCAGGAAGCAGTAGAAAACAATGATGTCGTGATTACGATGCTGCCTAGCGCAAAGCATGTAAAGGATGTCGTTTTGGGAGAAAACGGTGTAGCTTCATTTGCCAAAGCGGGCTCGATTGTGATCGATATGAGCTCACTATCCCCGGTTGACAGCGTGGAAATCGCAGCTGCATTAAAGGAAAGGGACATACATATGATGGACGCGCCAGTCAGCGGAGGAGAGCCAAAAGCGATAGATGGAACCCTCTCCATCATGGTAGGGGGAAAAGAGGCGGATTTCACAGCAACCAAGCACATCTTTGACATCATCGGAGCTGAGACCGTCCTGGTAGGAGATAACGGCAGCGGCGCAACCGCAAAGCTTGCAAATCAAATAATTGTGAACTTGAATATCGCAGCCATGTCCGAGGCGCTTGTACTGGCAGCAAAAGCAAATATCGATATAGAGAAAATGTATCAGGCAATCAGAGGAGGCCTTGCTGGCAGTGCGGTACTTGATGCGAAGGTACCATTGATTCTCGATCGCAACTTCAAACCAGGCGGCCGGATCGATATCAATCTGAAGGACATCACCAATGTCATGGATACTGCGCACAGTATCGGTGTTCCGCTTCCGCTTACAAGTCAGCTGCTGGAGATTTTCCATGCACTGAAAGCAGACGGAAAAGCAACGGATGACCATGGCGGCATTGTGCAATATTACGAGAAGCTTGCCCATGTAGAAGTAGGGAGGAAGTAACATGATGGCCGAGCAAACCGAGCGTCACGTCGATGAGCTGAAGCGACTTAAGGAAATGGATGATGCAAAGGCGAAGCAGCTGCTGGATGAGGCACTGCAATCATTTAACAAGAAAATCATCGTATTGGATGATGACCCGACAGGGGTACAGACCATCCATGATATTTCCGTGTACACCGATTGGACGGCAGAAAGTATTCGTGCCGGGTTTAAAGAAGCAAACAGCATGTTCTTTATCCTTACGAATTCCAGAGCCTTCACTGCGAAAGAAACAGAGCAAGTGCATCAGGATATCGCTGCTGCCATCGCGCAGGTTGCCAAAGAGGAAGGTAAAGACTATATCATTATAAGCCGCGGGGATTCCACCCTGAGAGGCCACTATCCGCTGGAAACGGAAGTCCTGAAGCAGACGGTGGAAAAAGTAAGCGGTGACAAGTTCGATGGAGAAGTCATCTTTCCTTTCTTCAAGGAGGGAGGCCGCTACACGCTTGATGATATCCATTATGTCCAAAATGAGAACAGCTTGATTCCGGCTGGTATGACCGAATTCGCCAAAGACCGGACATTCGGCTTCACACATTCCCATCTCGGTAAGTGGGTGGAGGAAAAGACAGAAGGAAGATATCAGGCGGATAAGGCTACCTATCTATCACTGGATGAAATCCGGGCCATGGATATTGACGCACTTTTGGAGAAGTTATTGCAGGTGGAAGACTTCAATAAAGTCATTATAAATGCAGTCGATTACGCAGATGTGCAGATAGCTGTGACTGCCCTGATCCGCGCCATGAATGCGGGCAAGAAATTTATGTTCCGCACAGCAGCATCGCTGACAAAAGTAATCGGCGGGGTTTCTGACCGGGCGCTTTTATCAAAGCAGGATCTGATTGAAGAAAATGAGAAAAATGGCGGGCTTATTTTGGTAGGCTCCCATGTGAAGAAAACCACCCAGCAGCTCGAACAGCTAAGGAAATTGGATGGACTTCACTTCATCGAATTCAATACGCATTTAGTATTGGAGGAAGAGGCTTTCGGCAAGGAATTCAATCGCGTGCTGAAAGAGGCGGAATCGCTTATCAAACAGGGAAGAACAGTTGCTGTTTATACCCGGAGGGAACGTTTGGATCTTGGTCCGGATAAAAAAGAGGAAGAATTGCAGCTCTCAGTGAAAATCTCCAAAGCTGTCACTAGTATCGTGACTTCCTTGAGCGTACGTCCTAAATTCATTGTTGCCAAAGGCGGCATTACTTCCAGTGATATCGGTGTGAATGGCCTGGCGGTTAAACGGGCAACAGTGGCAGGGCAGATCAAGCCTGGTATTCCGGTATGGGTAACTGGAAGGGAAAGCAGATTCCCAGGCATCGCTTATGTGATCTTCCCGGGCAATGTGGGCGAAGTCACTACCTTAAGAGAAGTAATAGAGGAACTGGCGTACTAATATCAAGGGCAGTGCATTTCCGTAATGGGATGCACTGCCTAACAACCAAGGAGGTACATCATGCCAATTGTATACATATGCATCGGAGTGGCACTTCTGCTGCTGCTTATCACAGTCTTTAGGTTAAACGCTTTCATATCACTTGTGATTGTGGCGCTATTGGTAGGCATCATGGAAGGGATGCATCCTATTGAAGCCCTGGAGTCAGTAAAAAATGGGATTGGTTCTACGCTTGGGGACCTAGCCCTTGTATTGGGATTTGGAACCATGCTTGGAAAGCTGATGGCTGATTCTGGCGGAGCCCAGCGGATTGCGGATACATTGATTGCGCGTTTTGGACAAAATAAAGTCCAGATTGCGTTAGTCATTACAGCATTCATCGTAGGAATTGCTATGTTCTATGAAACCGGATTCATCGTCATCATCCCGCTCGTATTCACAGTGGCGATTGGCGCCAATCTACCGGTTTTATACATTGGAATGCCTGTTGCAGCGGCATTGATCACGGTGCATGGATTCGTTCCTCCTCATCCCGGACCGACTGCCATTGCTGTTATCTTTGATGCAAACATCGGCATCATGCTCTTGATTGGTCTGATCATAGCCATCCCATCTATTTTTATAGGCGGTGTGCTTTATACACGTATGTTTAAAATGGAAAATCTGCAAAGCGATATTCCTAAGAAACTATTCAACTCAAAACGGCTGGCAGATGATGAAATGCCAGGATTCGGAATCAGTATCTTCACCGCGCTGATCCCGGTCATTCTAATGTTCATCTATGCATTCATGGAGATTTTCTATCCTGATTCCAGTTTATTGGAGTATGTCGGATTCATCGGAGACCCGTCTATTGCATTGTTGATTGCTGTCATCCTGGGAGTGTTCACCTTTGGCTTGAATAATGGACGCTCGATGGAAGATGTCATGAACACGATAGCGGAATCGATTGCTTCCATTGCGATGATTCTATTGATCATCGGGGGCGGCGGTGCGTTTAAGCAAATTTTGATTGATAGTGAAGTAGATAAGTATATTGCAGGCTTCATGGAAGGATCGGGATTTTCACCGATCATCTTGACATGGCTGATTGCGGCGGTTCTCCGGGTTTCGCTGGGATCGGCAACTGTTGCCGGGCTCACAGCGGCCGGAATTGCGGCCCCATTGGCAGGTGCCGGTGCAAGCCCTGAATTAATGGCATTGGCAGCCGGTGCCGGAAGCATCACCTTCTCCCATGTCAACGACGCTGGTTTTTGGATTTACAAAGAGTACTTTAATTTGTCAATCGGCAAGACCATCAAAACCTGGTCTGTCAGCGTTACAATCATCTCGGTTGTCGGCCTGCTATGCATTTTATTATTGGATTTGTTTATGTAATAGCCTAAGGAAGGAAGATCAATATGTTATTGGATACAAAAGCAATGCTGCAGGATGCACAGAAAAACGGTTATGCTGTCGCAGCCTTTAATGTATATAGTCTGGAAACGGTTCAGGCTGCCATCGCGGCAGCCGAAGCAGCTGGCAGTCCAGTGATTATCGCATTGGGGGAGCGGTATGTGCCAGCGGTCGATATAGATGGATTTGCCGAAATGGTAAAAGGCCTGGCGCGCAAAAGCTCCATTCCGGTAAGTTTGCATCTGGATCATGCCTATGAAAAAGAAACGATCATCCGGGCAATACGCGCTGGGTTTGATTCTGTCATGTATGACGGATCGAAACATGACTTGGAAAATAATATAAAATATACAAAAGAGATAGTGGAGATAGCCCATTTAGCAGGAGTATCGGTGGAAGCGGAAATCGGCTCGATGGCAAGAGGGGCATTTTCTGATGAGGAAGAAGGAACGGGGGCACTGACTGATCCGAAGTTAGCAGAGGAGTTTGTCGAAGCTACAGGTGTCGACTTCCTGGCTGCAGCCATTGGGACGGTTCACGGGATGTATCAAGGAGAGCCGAATATTGATCTGGATTTACTCGAAGATATCAAAAAACGTGTTGATATTCCGTTGGTGCTGCACGGTGGATCTGGCACTCCTCAGGAAACGATTCGAAAGACGATCAACTCAGGGATTTGCAAGATAAACGTCAATACGGAAGTTTCCATAGCTGCTGTTAAACGCTTGAAAAGCCTGTTAGCGAAGGAAGATACCATGCATCTATCGGTTGTGATGGAAGCTATACAATCCGAAATCCAGCCTGTCATGGAGAGATTTATCAAGCTATTTGCGAATGATAAATAAGCGTGCGTAAAAAGGAATGACTCTGATATGAATTTTTCGGGGTCATTTCTTTTTTTATGCTATGCTTTTCCTGACAGTTGACAGTATGAAAAAAGATTTATTCTGTATTGTAAGAAAAAACAGAAACTAAATGATGGAAGATTTCGTTTAAACTAAAAGAATGGAGGATTGGTGATGAAGATTGGAAGAAAAGGCTTCACTTATGTGAGCGGTGTCCTGTTTATCGGTCTTGTGTCGTTTCTTGTCTTTCAATGGAAAGATGGTCGATCCGAACCCGCACCGCCTGTTTTGCAGGTGCAAGCTGGTGAAGAAATGATCACAGCCAAGCAAGGTGGTTACTGCTGGAATGAAAGAGGCAAAGCTGTTTGTGCAGATGCGCGGGACCCTTCAGAAGATCTTGATGAAGAACAAGTCTTAAGTATTGGATCCGGAGGGAATGCCGAGCTGAAATTTGACAGTCCGCCAGAAGCCATGGAAATGGAGATGAAAAGAGAAGGTGGAGAATGGGAAAAACAAGCAGTGACGGATTTGCAGCTGAAACTTCCAGAACGTAAAGGCAACTATGTATACCGGATAGCCGGGCAATGGAATCAGGGAGACGTCAGCTATGCTTTTCAGGTGAAAACAGAGTAGGTGAGATCATGAATATCGATCATCCGAGGGGAGAAAGGGCCTATGAAAACAAGAAAATTGACTGCCGCAGATGCAGAAGCGTATTGGGAACTAAGATTACTAGCATTGCAAGATCATCCTGATGCATTCAGTACCTCCTATGAGGATGCGATAAAACAGGAAGATCCAATCGGGAGGGTGAAAGGTAATTTGGAAAGCCCGGATGCAGAAACCTATGGAATCTTCAAGGAGGGCAAACTTGCCGGCAATGCAACGCTGAGATATGAGACACCTGTGAAACTGCTGCATCGTGCGGATTTGGTGGGGGTTTATCTAGCACCGGAAATACGGGGGAAAGGCTATGGCAAAATGCTTATCACAAAAATGATCCAGGCTGCCCGTGGACGAGATGGCATCGAGAAGATAAATCTGGCGGTGGCAGACACGAACCCAGCAGCCAGGCATGTATATGAGCAGGCGGGCTTCAAACCATTTGGTGTTGAAGAAAAAGCTTTGAAAATGGGAGATACATATATATCGGAAATTCACATGACTTTGGTTTTGGAGGATGACAAATGAATTTTATCTTCGATTTGGATGGCACTATCTGCTTTAAAGGAAGACCTGTCACACAGCACATAATGGATACGCTGAAAGACCTTGAACAGAATGGACATCAAGTGATTTTTGCATCGGCAAGGCCGATCCGGGATCTGCTCCCTGTCATTGATCATCACTTTCACTCCATTACGCTGATAGGAGGCAATGGCTCCTTGATCTCTAAAGGCGGGAAGATAATTTTCTCCCATGCATTTTCGCCCGTTCAATTGCATGCGATGGAGAGAGTGATAGAAGCCTACAAAGCCAGTTACTTGATAGATGGAGAGTGGAACTATGCCTATACAGGCGATCCAGCGCATCCCCTGAAATCGAGGGTCGATCCGGATGGTCTGGCTGAAGAAGTAAAATTGGAGGATCTCGAACAGGTAGTTAAAATTATCGTTCTGGATTCTGCCGATCAAGAACAGGTGGCTTCAAAGGCAGAAAAGCTGGGACTTCGCGTCCATCGTCATCAGGGTGAAGGCATCGTGGACATCAGCCCTCCCGGCATTGATAAGTGGAGTGCCATCCAAGAAGCGGGGATCAAGGAAAAAGAATATATTGCTTTTGGCAATGATGCAAATGATGTCGAAATGTTCCGGCATGCCAAGTATGCCGTCATGATCGGGAAGCATGAAGAACTGGCGCATTATGCAGATGCAGCTATTCCGCTGGATGAAGCTTGTGAAGAGGGAATTGTGGCGATGCTGAAGGATTTGGCTGCCAAACCGGCAGGAAAGGTCAAAGAGAAGACGTACAAGCCTAAAGGAAACAATCAAAGAATGAAACTCTGGATTTGCAGAGGTTCATTCTTTGATCAACAAATAAATGAAATAGGGGGCACCTATCGCCGAAACAACCAGTCCGATCGGAATCTCCGAAGGCGCCAGGATCGTCCGCGATAATGTATCGGCTACGAGCATGATGAGCGCGCCGATGAGTGCACAGATCGGGAGCTGATGCTTGTGATTCGGTCCGACGATCCGTCTGGCCAGATGAGGTGCAACGAGCCCGAGGAATGTGATGGCACCTCCTGCTGCCACGCAAGCTCCTGCCAGTGCGACGGCAAGGAGCAGCAGGAGAGTCCGTTCCCTTTGAACCGGAGCCCCGACGCCGACGGCGAGTTGGTCACCGAGCGTCAGCACGTTCAATGCTTTTGCTTTGAAAATGGCAAATGGAACAAGTATGACGATCCATGGCAAGAGCGCCAGCACATAATTCCAGCTCGTCTGCCAGATGCTGCCGTTGAGCCAGATGGTCGCCTGGGTGAAATCCTTCGGGTCCATCATGAGCTGAAAGACGATGATCAGCCCGCCGAATGCTGCGTTTACACCGATACCGACAAGGATGAGCCGGACGGGAGAGACACCTTTTTTCCAAGCTAATGCGTAGATGAGGCTTGCTGCCAGGAAGGCACCTGCAAACGCAAATAGAGGCATGATGAATACCTGCAGGCTGCCTGTACCAGCCAACTTTTCTTGAAAGAAGAAAATATAGAGGACGACAGCGAAGCCCGCGCCGGCATTGATTCCAAGTATACCAGGGTCAGCCAGACCATTTTGGGAAACGCCCTGCAGGATGGCACCTGCAATACCCATCCCGATACCGATCAATAGGGCAATCACCATGCGCGGCAGACGGAAATCGAATAATATCACGTCATATGATCCATCCCCTGTTCCGAGCAGGGTCTTTACGACATCCGCTGGTCCGATGGGGATCGTCCCAGTATTCAAGCTGATAAAAAATATAATAAGGATGGCAGCGATGATTCCGGCTGCTACCAGACTTGTCTTCTTCACAGAATGTATCATATATTCCTACCCTCCCGGCGAGCTAGATAAATGAAGAATGGTACGCCGATCAGTGCCGTGAGGGCACCGACTGGTGTCTCGAAGGGTGGATTGATCATTCGGGATGCAATATCGGCAAAGTTCAGCAAAAGGCCGCCTAAAACAGCCGAGCATGGAATGATCCAGCGATAATCCGGGCCGACAAGGAAGCGTGTGATATGCGGAATGACCAACCCGATGAAGCCAATCGTGCCGCCGACAGAGACAGCAGCACCAGTCAAAATGAGCACGACCAGGACACCAGCTGCTTTTACCAGACCTGTCTTCAGGCCAAGACCTGTCGCTACCTCTTCCCCCAGACTGAGTGTCGTGACGGATCCGCTGATGAAAAATGCCAGAATCAGGCCGATTGCTGCAGCTGGAAACAGCAGTTTCACTGTCTCCCACTGCACATTCGCTACACCGCCTGCATACCAGAAGCTCAAATCCCGTGCAACATCGAAGTGTAATGCCAGTGAATTGGAGAACGCCCCGAGCAGGGCAGTGACAGCAGTCCCTGCCAATGCCAGTTTCACAGGCGTCAATCCAGTCCTTGCCAGCAAACCGATACCGAAAACAAGGCCCAGGCCCAGGCCGGAACCGGCAAAAGCGAATAGAAGCAGATTCACGTTGGAAATGCCAGGGAAAAAGACAAGCGCAATCGCAATCATGAACGTAGCACCCGAAGTCACCCCCATGATTTGCGGGGAAGCCAGCGGGTTGCGAGTCATGCCTTGCATGATGGCGCCGGATGCTGCGAGCATGGCACCGATAAGAATCGCCGCCACTGTACGGGGCAGACGGACTCGGTGAATGATTTGATGGGATGTATCGGAAGCATCATAATGGAAAAAACTATTCCATACCGTGCCGAGTGAAATATCCGATACACCGGATATGATGGATAAGCCTATGGAAAATAAAAGCAGGGCAGTGCCTGCGATTAGTATGATCATGCCAATGAGTCTGCGTGCTTGCATCGTCAACCCGCTTTCTAGCTCTATCAAAACAGTGTCATGGTGCTTGTAAATGAAAATGAGAATTGTTATCATCTATTAGAAGATCATAACATAAACCAAGAGGTGAGTCCCTTGTTCAAAAGAAAGAGCATGCTTTTACTGCTGGCGGTCTTCGCCAGTGTTGTATTCATTATAACAGGTTGCGGCAATAACGATTCAAGTGATAATGCCGAAAATGACGCTTCCGATAAAGGAAGTGACGAAACACGTACGGTGACGGATGCAATGGGGCATGAAGTGGAGATTCCTGCCGATCCTAAAAATGTACTGGCGTCCTATTTGGAGGATAATCTGGTGGCCCTTGGTATCACTCCAGTGGCGCAGTGGTCTGTCAATAATGGCGAACCTCAAGGATATTTGCAAGACAGTCTGAAAGATGTACCGACGATCGACTCCACGCTTCCGTTCGAAGCAGTAGCAAGTTTCAAGCCTGATTTGATCATCATGGATTCCGCTTCCATGGTGGAAGGCGATAAATACGAGCAGTACAATAAAATTGCGCCGACTTATGTAATGGGTACGGAAGAAAACGGCGACTGGCGCAAAGAACTGCAGACAATGGGTGAAATCTTCGATAAAAAAGATGAAGCACAAAAAGTTCTGGATGACTACGACGCTAAAGCGGCAGATGCCAAAGAAAAAATCCAAGGTGCGATCGGCGATGAGTCAGCTGCAGCTATCTGGCTTTCGGGCGGTCAGCTTTATATCGTAAACGATAACCTATCCAGCGGCGCGGTGCTTTATGGCGATCTGGGCATCACTGTT
The DNA here is from genome assembly GCF_002271665.1 of Terribacillus sp. 7520-G. Classification (NCBI taxonomy): domain Bacteria; kingdom Bacillati; phylum Bacillota; class Bacilli; order Caryophanales; family Bacillaceae; genus Terribacillus; species Terribacillus sp. 7520-G. The sequence goes on from NZ_NQFP01000023.1 coordinate 151,238, forward strand.
CCAGAAGGTGTCAAAGAAATCTCCGAAAGCGCAACAGCGAACTGGAACCCCGTTTCCCTGGAGCAATTGGCTGAAATGGATGTCGACCATCTGTTCTTGATCAATAGCGATGAAGGCGATGGCTCTGAAATCCTTGACGATCCGCTACTAGCAAACGTACCGGCAATCAAGAATGGCAATGTGTATAAATATGACAAAGACACAAGCTGGCTGTATACTGGACCGATCGCAAACGAACAAATCATCGACGATGCGGTTGAAAGCCTCGTGAAGTAAGGAAAAGCTTCTACCCTTTTAGGGGAGAAGCTTTTTTAATGTCTGGTTTGTTGTCGAATCAACAATCTACATGCTGAATTTTGCCACTATAAATGTCGAATCACATATCAAGGACTGCCGGTATGTTTCATAGCACGCCTATCGCGGAAAACATAACTACACAAAAAGGAGGCATGCTGTATGGCAAGAAGGAATCCAGCACGAAAGGCAGCGGTGAGTGTTATTTGCGCAGGAGCTGTGCTGGGAGCTGGGAGCTTCATGATTCCAGGTGCGGTAGCTGTAAATGCAAAAGCGAAGGAAGCAGTTCATTCTTCCCGAACGAATGAAGCAGCCGTTGAAACGCTACAGGCCATTTATACACAGGCATATGAAGGCTCTTCCATCGGAGTGGCAGGCAATTTTGCAATAGGTGAATCGACAAGGACAGATGTTGTGGATAGGCTTGGTGAACCTTTCTTATCCGATACCTTTGATACGTATCATGCAGAGATGGGGAATCCCGGGTTCAGTTTTGCATACAATGAGGATGGCATATTGAATGAAATCCGCTATCTCGGAACTAATGTGGAGCGGCAAACGAATCTAGGCAGCATTACACCTGCCGTACTGGAAGAGCAGCTTGGCAAGGCAGATGCTATCACTTCTATTTCAAAGACGGATCAGCATAAGTATCTATATGAAGCTGGTGGCTTTGAGCTGGAATTCATTGTGAATGATGAGACACTACAAGTTGACCACGTAAATCTAGTACCAAATAGTTAAGCAAAGCAGGTAGTTAAGCAAAGCAGGAGGATTCACTCCTGCTTTTTTGCTGTTCGGATCAGGTATTGCGATGGCAGGATGAGCGTTCCGATCATTGTTGCCGTGAGAAGTAAAATACTCGGATGTGCATTCAGGAAAATATCCAGCGCGGTGCAAATGGCCGCTCCCAAGAGGAAGAAATCATATGCAGAGAATCCCTGTGATTCGCTGCTGGTCCAGCCGATGACATAAAGGGGAACGATGAGAGAAGCCCACATATCACTATGCGTGAATTCGAATCCATACATAGCTTTATAAAGAAGCCAGCTATAAATAGGGGTTGCCAGGGCGAGACTGCCGAGTGTAAACAAGAGTTGTTTTTTCAATGAAAGTCTCCTTCCATACAGGATTTCCTTTCATTTTACCCGAAATATGTAAAGGGATGGTAAAAAAGGAGGGGATATTGTATGGCTAAGATAGCTATTGTTACGGGTGTTTCCTATCCGCGCTCCATCGGTACGGCGGTGTGCCGCAGATTGGCTGAACAAGGTTCGGATATTTTCTTTACATATTGGCAGGCAGGCGAGACTTGGCCTGATCAGTTCAGGAATGAAATCAGGGAAGCCGGTGTCAGATGTGTTGGAATGGAAGTGGATTTGGAGCGAGCAGATGCTGCCGAAGCTATTTTGCAGGACGTACAGCTGCAGTTAGGCGTGCCGGCTATTTTGATAAACTGCGCTGCTTTTTCGGAGACAGGTGATTATGAGGAATTCGATGCTTTTCAATTAGATCGCCACTATGCTGTCAATATGAGGAGTGTTTTTTTGCTTTGTACGGGATTCGCTAAATTGTTCAAGCAGCTAAAACCTGCTGGCAGGGGAAGCATTGTCAACCTGACATCAGGTCAAAGCCGGGGACCGATGCCAAATGAGCTGGCATACATCGCAACAAAGGGCGCGATTACTGCATTCACTCAATCACTATCAGCTGACTTGGCATCGGTGGGAGTCAATGTGAATGCGGTGAATCCCGGGCCGACAGACAGTACGTGGATGACGGACGATATACGGGAGCATCTGCTTTCTCGTTTTCCGATGGGGAGAATCGGTGAACCGGATGATGCAGCAAGGCTGATTGGCTTTTTGGTCGGGGAAGACGGATATTGGGTGACAGGACAGGAGCTCCACTCGGAAGGCGGATTTATGCGAAGCTGAAAAAAGAGGAAGAATTGGATGCTCTCCGGGATTTCGGAGAGACATCCATCCGAAGCTTCTCCGCTTAATGGAACTTATATATGCTGATCTCCATTTAATTCTTCTGATTCTTTCTTCCTGCGCTGGATTAACTTCCAAATTACAAATCCACTGCCGGCCACAGCAATAAATGCTAACATGCCATATTTATAATAATCGAGGTAAATTTCCAATCGAGTCCATGATGCTCCGACCCATACCCCTAACAAGACGACGATGGAATTCCAGATTAATGTTCCGGCAGCAGAGAAGAGAAGGAATATCCCAAAATGCATTTTGGCCATACCAGCGGGAATGGAAATCAAACTCCTGACCAGCGGGATAAAGCGGCAGAGAAAGACAGCCCATATATCATACTTCTCGAACCAAGCTGCTGCTTTATGCAAATGAGCAGGATCAAGCCGCAGCCATTTGCGATTTTTTTCTATCCAATTCGAAAGTTTGTCTATATCAAAGAGCGTTCCGATCCAATACAAGATCGAGGTGCCAATCAACGCTCCGAATGTAGCCGATAGTATCACGAAAATTGGATTCAGACTGGAGGAAGCCGCCAAAAATCCCCCAAACAGCAGGGTGACTTCAGATGGAAGCGGCGGAATCACAATCTCTATCATCATCAAAAGGGTAATGGCAGGATAACCATAGGCTGCCATCAATTCATTCATCCATGATTCCAAGCAGGCAACTCCCTTTGCTATTTATTTGCATTCATCATAGCGGTTTGGACAACAAGTGTATCGTCTAGATAACCAAACGGAAAGATATAATCAGGCAGCACATCTATTGGATTGATAAAATATAGTAAAGCTGCACCGAAAAGTACTAATTCCTTTTTGGTTCCAATGCCGGAACTGAATTTATAAAACATTTGCTTTAGGTCATTTACCAGTTTACCGGCGCTTCCGACGGATTTAATCTTTTCATTGAATTTATCTTCGATGATTTGTTTTCCGCCGTCGGTAAGGGCGATTTCCTTATATTCAGCCAGTTGATTCTGTAATCTCTCTGTCGTAAAGGATGGATCGGCTTGTTTACACAGAGCCTCCAGATGCTGTTCTGTCTGGATTGTTTTACTCTCGTCGAGAAAACCGGCAGCACGCATCAGATCCTCATGGGAAACATCCAGTACTTCACTGAACTTTTTCAAATGATTGACAGTCACTTTCCGTTTGCCATTCAGTATCTTGGATATGATTGCTGCATCAATTGCAGTCCGCCTGCTCAATTCGCGGATGGATATTTTTTTTTCCTTAAGTAACATACGCAGAAGATTCTCTATACCAGAAATATCTTTATTCATGTCCATGAAGGTATCTCCTCTTTCCGGGATCTTATTTTATTACCCTACAAGGATGTTGACAATTTGTCAATAGATGCGGTAGAACGGTATAGGGCAGAAAGAAAAGGAAAGAAGGAATCAAGATGGATATTAAACGGGATCATATCACCATCATGCTCTTATGTGCTTTATCGGGTGTAATAGATGTACTAGGTTATATTGGTCTATCACACGTGTTTACTGCCAACATGACAGGAAACATTGTATTGTTGGGTATTGGAATCGGTGATGCAAGGCAGGCGGTTTTGAGCAATGCTGCCATTGCATTGGCGGGGTTCGTCATAGGGATTGCCGCTACTGTTCTCGTCCAAAAAAAGAACGGTACTTCAAGAAATATTTTATTCTGGGAGTTCATTTTGCTTTTATTGGTTGCGGCGATGATACTGTCGATCCCGATCAGCGGAGGTCTCTCATCAGTCATTCTTCTGCTGTTAAGCACAGCCATGGGAATGCAGACGATAGCGGGAAGGAACCTCAAGATAGCCGGGCTTTCTTCTACTGTATTGACGAGTACACTTGCAGCTTTTGTAGAGGGACTTATAGGTATAGGAAAAACCAAAAAACTTTCGTTGGACACATATCTTAGAGGAGGCGCCATTCTCCTTTACTTAGTCGGTGCAGCGGCAGGCAGCTTCAGCGAAAGAATCATCGGCTTGAATACGATATGGCTGGGTGTGGTGCTGCTGGCGATTATACTGTTGATTCAAAGGAAACATACGCATCAATAAGAAAGAAGAAGATCCAAAAGGATCTTCTTCTTTTATTTGCTGATGCTGTCCTGTATGGCAGTTATCTCATCTTCGGGCACTATCAAGTAATAGATTCCATCGATTTTTGTACCGTCGCCTCTCATTTCATGCTCATGGACAGACTTGCGAACGTTGCGATAATCCGCAAACAAATGACGCATGGACGCCAGGTTTATATTGGTCTGCACGTTTTTGCCGAGGACATCCAGCAGGTCATCGATTTTACTGACGGATTTGATATTGGCGCCTTTGTCGATGACGGCTTCAATCACCTGACGCTGTCTGGCATTCCGTCCAAAATCTCCATCAGGGTCTAAATGGCGCATCCTTGTGTATCCCAATGCTTGCTGGCCGTCCAAGTCAATCTGCCCCTTTTTGTAATGGTAGCCTTTCTTATAGAAACCTTCATCGTACCAATCCAGGTTGTTTTCCACTGTTACACCGCCTACTGCATCGACCAGATCTGCCAGACCTTGCATATTGATCTCTACGAAATAATCGATATCAATGTCCAGCAAGTTTTCGACGGTTTCCACGGACATGTCGACCCCGCCAAAAGCATAGGCGTGATTGATCTTGTCAACTGTACCGTGCCCGATGATCTCTGTCCGTGTATCACGCGGGATACTTACCAGGTCCATGGACTCGGAATCCGGATCCAGTGACATAAGCAGTAAGGCATCAGACCGCCCAGAGTCGAATTCCCTTTCATCGATGCCAAGTAAAAGGATATTGATTCTTTCTTTGTTCTTGATCTTCTCTGATGTGACGCCCTCATCGATCGCTGCCGAGTCTTTCTGGATGCCATCCACTGTCTGTTTCACATCCCTTGCAGTTAAAAAGAGGAAGGTACCAGCTCCAATTACTATGACCAGGAGGATGAGTATGATATACCTGCCTATCCGTCGCCTCTGCTTCCGTTCCTTATGTCGTTTCTTTTCCATTTTCGTACCTCCTGACCATTACAAGGTACGCTGTTGTTGACGATTTGTCAACAACATGTATAGATATGACCGAAAGGGAGATACTAAACCTATCCCACTAAATAACCGCTGATTACTTCCCAGCAACTGACCTGCCCGAGAAATCGAAGGGGGGAATGTCTGCTATGAAGGAATGCCCGACAAATCCGAAACAGCCTAAGGACGATTTGCCTCTTATCCTTGCCATCCTCACTGTCATACCTGCCGCTTGCAATCAGCTACTAGATGCTGCCCATAAATTCTTCAAGTTATTCCAGCTGTTTTCCTAAAGGCAAAACCGCAGAGCTCCGCGTTCTGCGGTTTCTATTTATTCATACAGAATTTAACACTATATCCACGGTTCCTGCTACAATTAGGGAAAAGGAAAGATTTTATGCATTAGTTCGGACCGCAGGCTGTCGGGAAGATGACAGTCGGACAGGAACTGGAGAAACAGCAAGGATCATTTGCTAGTATCCTTTTTGGTTTAGGGGGAGGAAAATGAGGATCAGGCATAAGTTTGGAGCGGGGGTTCTGCTTGTCGGTTTGTTTTCTTTATATATGGGCTTTCATTTGAGAGACTTCTTTGGAGTTGCGGCTGACAATCCATTAAACGTTTGGGTATCTGGTGCGTTTATTTATGCTGTTTATATGAGTCCGTTCATTTTTATATATGGAATATCCATCTCTTGGTTGATCGGGAAAAAGGTACAGCCCATCGATGCGAAGCAAACAGGACTTTATCTCATTTTGCATGGGCTGGGCGGACTGCCTTTTGCAGCCTTGAGCCTTTCTTCAAAAAGTACAGCTGTGTTTTTGCTTGCTGCAGCTTTGGGTGCATTTTTGGCAGTGGTGTTTGCTTTGTTTGAGCTTGGTCTTGGGTATATCACAAAGAAAGGGCGCATTGGCTGGTTAGTGGTGTATGTTCCTTTTCTGGCGTTTTCGACGATCCTGATCATTGGTCAGGTGCTGTCGGTGCCGCCGGAGGTCAAGGAGGAAGGGACTGAACCGGGGTATTCTGCCAGTGAGGCTGTTAAATACGTTACACAGCAGCATGGACAGGGAGAAAACGGGGGATTCCCGGCAGAAGCCGGCCATGTGGAACAATGGGAGCTTTTCGGGGAGCGTTTTACGAGAGAAACGGTTATCGAAAGCTTACAAGGGGAAAAAGATACATACTATGTAACATTGGTGGAAAAAAATCTGGATCGGCAGGAAGTCTATAAGACAACCTACATGACGAAGGAAAATGAGTTGCTGCTGCATGACAGAGTGACTGAAAAAGAGGAGGGATAATATGTGCAAGGAGGCGATCATCCTCTTTGATGGTGTATGCAATCTCTGCAACAACAGTGTCCAATTCATCATCAAGCATGACAAGGGAGCCTATTTTAAATTTGCTTCCCTCCAAAGCGATTTCGGAAGTCGGCTGAGAGAAGCAAAGCAAATTCCAGATGGGATCGACAGCATCCTATTTGCAGAGGGTGACAAGGTATATACGCAATCCAGCGCAGTTTTGCGTATTGCCCGCCGTCTGGATGGAGCTTGGAAATTAGCTGGGGCTGCTTTGTTCATCCCGCGTCCCATCCGTGATTCGATCTATCGGTATATAGCTAGGAATCGCTATCGCTGGTTCGGAAGGCAGAATCAATGCATGCTGCCATCTCCAGAATTAAAAAAGCGATTTTTATGATAATAAAGATTTTATTAAGATTTCGCTCTAGCTCCTATACAAATCGACCGATGACGGGTATCATACTAGCAGTAGCCAAGAACGGCAAATATTGCATAGAAAAGAGTCGGCAAATGAGATTATCGATACTGGTCGCAATCGTACTGTGCCTGATCGGTGCGGGCATCTATTCGATTGCAGCAAACAACAAGAAGGAAGTGGAAGCGGTGACCGCTCCGGAACAGCTATTCGTCGCCACTGATGGGGATGATGAGAATGAGGGAACCAAGGAGAAACCTCTTCGCACGATTCAGGCAGCCGTGGATCAGGCCGCAGCTGGTACGACTGTCTACATTCGCAAGGGAATCTATAAGGGTGGATTTGATGTTACCAATAGCGGAACGAAGGAAGAGCCATTGGTCATCCGCAACTATGAAAATGAAGAAGTGGTCATCAGCGGCGAAGGACAGACGACGGATGAAGATGCGGCGTTGATCAATGTCGATAGCAAATGCTACATTACGATTCAGGGACTGACCCTTCAGGATTTGACGGCGGATTCACCTGACTATGCCGTGATGGGTATTTATGTATCGGGTAATAGCTCTTATATCAATATCATTCAAAATCACATCCATCATATAGGGAATACGGCAGATGAAGGCAATGCCCATGGTATAGCGGTATATGGAACTGGCAAGATGGAACAAATCCGCGTCATGGACAATATTGTGGAGGAGCTGACACTGGGAGCCAGTGAAGCGGTTGTCCTGAATGGCAATATCGATGGTTTTGCTGTTACGGGCAATACGGTCCGCCATAATAACAACATCGGAATCGATCTGATCGGCTATGAAGGGGTAGCGGAAGATCCAGAGGCTGATTATGTCCGAAATGGAACGGTCCAGGGGAATGTGGTCCATGATAACTCTTCCTATGGTAATCCGGCATATGGGGAGGATTATTCCGCAGGGGGAATTTATGTGGATGGTGCTAAAAATATCAAAATCAAGGCCAATACCGTTTTCCGCAATGACTTGGGTATCGAAGCGACTTCCGAGCACCAAGGACGTTACGCAGAAAACATCCTGATCACTGAAAACGAAGTGTATGAGAACAACTATACAGGTATTTCGATAGGCGGCTATGACGAAGAGCGCGGAGGAACCAAAGACTCATCCATCACCTATAATGTCCTTTATAAAAATGATACAAAGGATCTTTATGGCGGTCAGCTGCTTTTGCAGCATGATATCAGGGATAACGACATTTCACATAATGTATTCACAGCCAGCAAAACAGGCTTGTTCATTTCCAATGACTTCCAAACGAACCACAACACAACCATGAATCGGAATGTCTACGATAAGGACAAGGAAAACAGCTGGGTATGGAAACAGCAGGAATACAATGATTTTGGCAGTTATCAGCAGGCGACGGGCCAGGAAGAGGATTCTGCCTATATAGAAGTGCATTACATGGATGCCTCCAGTAAAGATTTCAGCTTGAAGGAGGGAACGACTGCACATGCAGTCATAGATTGAATGGAACCTGCATGCTTCGGCATGCAGGTTTTTTTCGTGCAAGGGTTGTGGAATGATGATGGTCGTGCCTTTTTAATGATAGGATTACGGCTGCGTAAATATTCTTCTGTTTTTGTAGTGATTTTGTAAACGTGTACAAATGATGAGGAGTATTTGCTATGCTTTACCTATTAATCTAAGGGAGGAACCTGCTTGTGAATAAAGTGATGGATTGGAGAGCTGTGGTAATCGCTGTTTTACTTGTCCCTTTCACGGTTTTCGGCTATGCAGTGCATAGCGAAGCCGAGACGGCAGCTGACCCTGCTCCGGAATTACAGCCAAAGGGAGAGGCGAATGGGAAAAAGGTATTATTTGATAATACGCACGGACAAACCGCCGGTGCCGCTGACTGGGTCATCGATGGTGCATTTTCCGATTTTGGGGAGGCCTTGGCCGAAGAGGGCTATTATGTAAAGGAATTAAGGAAAACATCGGCCATTACTTATGAAGACTTGAGCGGCTATGATGTTTTTGTCATACCAGAACCAAACATTGCATTCAAGAAATCCGAGCAGGATGCGATGCTTCGTTATACCCAGGAGGGCGGCAGCATCTTTTTCATCGGAGATCATTATAATGCTGACCGTAACTATGATCGCTGGGATTCTGGCGAGATCTTCAATGGCTACCGCCGAGGTGCATTTGACGATCCGACCAAAGGAATGTCGGAGGAAGAGGCAAATTCCGATCGGATGCAGGGAGTCGAAAGCTCCGACTGGCTTGGGGAAAATTTTGGCATCCGCTTCCGTTTCAATGCCCTGGGTGATATAGAGTCTGGTCAAACTGTAGTGGATCCATCAGATTCTTTTGGCATCACGGAAGGTATTGAAGTAGTGGAATCCCATGCTGGATCTACATTGACAATCCTCGATCCGACAAAGGCAAAAGGATTGATATATTTCCCGGAAAATATTCCGGCATGGCCGAATGCTGTCGACCAGGGGGTATACGCTGGCGGCGGGATCGATGAAGGAGCTTTTGCGGCAATTTCCAAAGTGGAGCAAGGCAAAGCCGCGTTCATTGGTGACTCTTCGCCGGTGGAAGACGCTACACCGAAGTATCTCCGCGAAGACAACGGACGTACGAAGCGTACGTATGATGGTTTCACAGGAGAAGGAAATAACGGACAGTACATGCTGAATGTCATGGAATGGCTAAGTGAAAAGGAAAGCTATACAAGCTTCGAGGAAACATCCATCACACTCAGTGAGGAGACACCTCTGCTCGAAACGGATACAATCAATGAAAATCCTGAGCTGACTACAGAAACACAAGCAGAGCCCTGGACCAATCCTCCAGCTGGCTATCGCTGGTATGATCCGAGCACTTTTGCAGCTGGTTCCTATGGTTCGGATGAAGTCGCTTCCAATCCAGTTTATGAAGTGGTGACACCTGCAACATTGCCGACACAGCAGGAATTCACCGTGCGAGTTGCCGTAGAGGACTTGGAGCCGGGTGAAACGCTGACAGGTCTGCAGCTGGGTGCCTATCTTCCGGGAGGACAGCAGATTGGTAAATTCAATACGACAGGAACCTGGCCTGGCGGCTATGGCTACAGCAGCAGCTTCTCTGTCACAGCGGATGCAACGGGAAGAGCGATAGTGGACATTCCTGCTCAATTGAATCCTGCCACTGCGGACGGAACAGCCAATTTGCGACTTCGCAAGGATGGCAGCAATCTTTTGACGAAGTCCGTTCAGGTGGGCAATGTGGATGCGGAGCCTTTGCCGGATGATGAGGCAGAGCTGCCGCGGCAGGTAGCTATCCAGGAAGCGCGTAAAGCAGCGGACGGGGAGGTAGTAACGGTTGAAGGTATCGTAACATCCACCCCGGGCAGCTTTGGCGGAAAAGGTTTTTATCTGCAGGATGAGACTGGCGGAATTTATGTTTTTCAGGATAGTGACAGCTTCAAGGCTGGTGATCTAGTCCAAATCAGTGCAGTGAAGACTACGTATAATGGAGAAGTGGAAGTTACGGATATCATCAAGTCCGAAGTTATTGGACAAGCAGATATTCCAGCACCGAAGACTGTTTCTGTAATTGATGACACGAATCAAGGGCAGCTCGTCAAGCTTACAGAAGTCACAATCAAAAACATCGAGACGTTCGGAACGTATGGTACTTTCGAGTTTGATGCACAAGCAGCTGATGGGACCGAGACACGTGTACGTGTCGATAATCGAATCGGCTTGAATCATGATACCTTTACATCACAGTTCCAGGAAGGCGACAAAGTTGATATTACAGGTGTGTCCTCCATCTTTAATGGCACATATCAGCTGAAGCCAGTTTCAACAGATAATATCGTCAAATCGGCACAAGCAGAACAGCCTGCCCCATGCAAAGCCGATAACGGCAAGCATAAGGGTGCCGATAAAGGACAAGGAAAGGGACATGATAAAAGCTGGAAATGTGCTGCGTAAATAAAAAAAGAAGCAGGAATGCATC